>JBKJTV010000275.1:0-3478 GCA_046589985.1 Candidatus Limnocylindria bacterium
GACCGGCGTGCGCTGGAATGCGCTCACCTGATGGCCGGCGGCGACGTGTCGCCCTGCATGAGGCGCGTGTAGCCGACCGGCTCCGCCGGCGCGAGCGGCAACGGCCTGGAGCCGTCGAGGTGGATGAGCATCGCGTGCTCGTCGCAGGCGAACCGCTTCGGGCAGACCGGGCACTCCCCGGTGCTCTTCTCGGGCAGGCGGCCGAGGCTCACCAGGGTGAACCCGCATTTCTCGAAGAACTCCGGCACGAGCGTCAGCGCGAAGACCCGGCGCAGGCCGAGCCGGCGCGCTTCGGCGACGCAGGCGTCGACGAGCCCGCGACCGACCCCGCGACCCGCTGCCTCGGACACGACGGCCAGGGATCGCAGCTCCGCGAGGTCCCCGGTCAGGACCGCGAGCGCGCAGCAGCCGAGCACCTTGTCTCCCTGCGCCGCGACGAAGAAGTCACGCAGGTGCTCGACGACGAACTCAAGCGTGCGCTCGAGCATCCGGTCTTCCCGCGCGTAGCCGTTGATGAGCGCGAGCATCGCTTCGACGTCGTCGACGCGCGCGGGGCGTAGTACCTGGCTCACGCCCCGAGGCGCTCGCGCGCCTTCACGATCGCGGCGCGCACGAGGGCGGGCGCCGTCCCGCCCGGTGAGGTCCGGCTCGAGAGCGAGCGTGCGACGTCGAGCTCGTCGAGCGCGGTCGCGTCGAACGAGGGGTGGTGCTGGCGCAGCTCGTCGAGCGTGAGCTCGCCGAGGCCGCGCTTCGCGGCGAGCAACTCCTGGACGATCCGTCCGACCACCGCATGGGCCTCGCGGAACGGGACGCCGCGACGGGCGAGGTGATCGGCGAGATCGGTCGCGGTGAGCATGCCGCGATCCGCGGCCCGCCGCATCGCCTCGCGATCGATGCGCAGCTCCTGCACGACAAGCGACAGCGCGCTCACCGCCGGCGCGACGGAGCACAGGTCGTAGAGCGGCGCGCGGTGCTCCTGAAGGTCGGAGCCATACGCCAGGGGCAGACCCTTCAGCGTCGTGAGCACTGCGACGAGGTCGCCGATCGCGCGGCCGGTCCGGCCGCGCGCGAGCTCCGCGACGTCGGGATTCTTCTTCTGCGGCATGATGCTGGAGCCCGTCGAGTGGCGGTCGGAGAGCGCGATGAACCCGAACTCGCTGCCGGACCACAGCACGATCTCCTCCGCGAGACGCGACACATGGACCGCGGCGAGCGCGGCGACGAACGCGAACTCGGCGATGAAGTCGCGGTCGGCGACGGCGTCGATGCTGTTCGTGAAGCGCGAGCGCAGCCCGAGCTCGGCGGCGACCGCGTCCGGGTCGATCGGGTGCGGCGTCCCAGCAAGCGCGGCGGCGCCGAGCGGGGAGACCGACGCGCGCGAGCGCGCCTCGGCGATGCGCGCCAGGTCGCGCAGGAGCGCCTCGACGTGCGCGAGGAAGTGGTGTGCGAGCGAGACCGGCTGCGCCTGCTGCAGGTGCGTGTACCCCGGCAGCACCGTGTCGACCTCTCCATCGGCCCGGCCGATCAGGCACGCGGCGAGCGACCGCAGGGCCCCGTCGAGCTCGTCGAGCGCGTCCAGGACGAAGAGCCGGAGGTCGAGCGCGACCTGATCGTTCCGGCTGCGGGCGGTGTGGAGCTTGCCGCCCACCTCGCCGAGCCGCTCGCTCAGGGTCCGCTCGACGGCGCTATGGACGTCCTCGGCGTCGGCCGGCCACTCGAAGGTGCCTGCGGCGAGCTCGGCATCGATGCGCTCGAGGCCGGCGACGAGCGCGTCCGCTTCGGACTGCGGGATGATCCCGCGACCGCCGAGCATCCGCGCGTGCGCGATGCTGCCGCGCACGTCGTGCCGCGCGATGCGGTGATCAAGCTCGAGCGACGTGGTGAACGCGCGGATGCGCGGGTCGAGGCCGCCAGCGAGCCGCCCGCTCCAGAGATCGGTCACGCTTTGCGCGGCTTTCTCTTGCCGCCGACCGGCTTCAGGCGAGGCGCGGCTTTGCCAGAAGTCGGCGCGGGGAGCGCGGCGGTCTCCGGGCCAAAGAGCTCCTGTGTCCGCGCCTGGTTCCGCAGCGGCAGGCCGAACACGTTGATGAAGCCCTCGGCAGCCTGGTGGTCGAAGGCGTCGCCCTTTCCGTAGGTCGCGAGGGCCATCGAATAGAGGGAGTGCGGCGAGCGGCGCCCGACCACGATCGCCGTGCCGCGATGGAGGCGTACGCGGATGTCGCCAGTGACGAAGCGCTGCGTCGAGCGCACGAACTCCGCGAGATCCTGGCGGTGCGCGCTGAACCAGAGACCGTTGTAGACGAGGTCGGCGTACTCGGCGGCGACGCGCTCCTTGAAGCGCAGGCTCTCCTTCGACAGGACCAGGTCCTCGAGGGCGCGGTGGGCGAGGTGGAGCACGACCGCGGCGGGAGCCTCATAGATCTCGCGCGACTTGATGCCGACGAGCCGGTTCTCGATCTGGTCGATGCGTCCGACGCCGTGCTTGCCGGCGATGGCGTTCAGCTTGTCGATGAGCGTCACGCCGTCCGACGCGTCACCGTCGATCGCGGTCGGCACCCCTTCCTTGAAGGAGATGACGATCTCGCGCGCCTTCGCGGGCGCCTCGTCGGGGTCGACCGTCCACTGGTAGACGTCACGCGGCGGCGCGCCCCAGGGGTCCTCGAGCACGCCGGCCTCGACCGAGCGTCCCCAGAGGTTCTCGTCGACGCTGTACGGGCTCTTCTTCGTGACCGGGACCGGGATCCCGCGCTCGCGCGCGTACTCGATCTCCTCGTCACGGGTCATGTTCATGCCCGCGCGCATGGGCGCGATGACCTTGAGGTCGGGCGCGAGCGCGCCGACGGCAAGGTCGAAGCGCACCTGGTCGTTGCCCTTGCCCGTGCAGCCGTGCGCGACGTATTGCGCGCCCTCCTCGCGCGCGGCATCGACGAGCAGCTTCGCGAGGAGCGGCCTCCCGAGCGCGGTGGCGAGCGGGTAGCGGCCCTCATAGAGCGCGCCGGCCTGCAGCGCGGGGAACACGAAGTAGCGGACGAACGTCTCGCGCACATCCTGGACGACAGCCTTCTTCGCCCCGCTCTTCAGGGCCTTCTTGCGCACCTCATCGAGGTCCTTCACCGATCCGAGGTCGCCGGTGACCGTCACGACCTGGAGCCCCATCGTCTCGCGCAGCCAGGCCACGGCCACCGAGGTGTCGAGACCCCCCGAGTACGCGAGCACGCACGTCTTCCTACTTGTCTCCACTGGACCTCCGTCTATCCCCGCTCACTTCGCTGCCTTACGGCTGCTTGGCTCGCCTGGGCCGGAACGGCCCCTCACGGCAAAGCCGCTCGTCGCTACGCCGAATGTCGCGAGCCGCGCCAGCAGCGAGCGCGCAGAGCCCTGCACGATCGCGACGAACACAGTGTCATCCCCGGCGATGGTGCAGGGCTCTGCGCGCTCGCTGCTGGCGCGGCTCGCGACATTCGGCGTAGCGACGAGC
>JBKJTV010000298.1:0-5947 GCA_046589985.1 Candidatus Limnocylindria bacterium
GTTCGGCACCGCCCGCCCGAGAACCGCGACCCGCTGCCGGACGAGATCGAGGCCTGCGACGTCTGGTTCCGCGCGCACGTCGAGGCCTTGCGACCGAAGGTCGTGGTCACGCTCGGCCGATTCGCGATGTACAAGTTCCTGCCCGGGGAATCGATCACGCGGATCCATGGGCGGGCGCGACGCGTCGCCGACATCACGGTGTTCCCGATGTTCCATCCGGCCGCTGCGCTCCATCAGCCCAGCCTCCGCGCGGAGCTCGAGAAGGACTTCCAGACGCTTGCGGCGATGCTGGCGACCGAGCGCGCGATCGAAAAGAAGGAGAACGTCGTGACACAGACGCCGAAACAGCTGGACCTCTTTGGCTGATCCGCTCCGCGTCATACCGCTCGGCGGCGTTGGCGAGATCGGAAAGAACATGATGGCGATCGAGTGCGGCGACGACATCGTCGTCGTCGACGCCGGCCTCATGTTCCCCGACGAGGAGATGCTTGGTATCGACCTCGTCATTCCCGACATGCGGTACCTGCGCGAGCGTGCGAAGAAGGTCCGCGGCGTCGTCCTCACTCACGCGCACGAGGATCACATCGGCGGGCTGCCGTACTTCCTGCGCGACATGGGCAACGTGCCGATCTACGGCACCAAGCTGACGCTCGGGCTGCTCCGCACGAAGCTCAAGGAGCACAAGCTGGCGGACAAGACGACGTTCCGGGAGATCTTCCCGGGCACGCCGTTCCAGGTCGGCCGCTTCGAGTGCGACTCGTACAACGTCTGCCACAGCATCCCGGACGCCGTCGGCATCACCATCGAGACGCCGTACGGCACGATCGTCCACTCCGGGGACTGGAAGTTCGATCACACGCCGGTCGACGGGCGCCAGACCGACTTCGCGCGGCTCTCCGCGATCGCCGCGAAGGGCGTCCTGCTGCTCATGTCGGACTCGACGCGAGCCGAGGTCCCGGGCTACACCCCATCGGAGCGGCACGTCGGTGAGCTCCTCGACGGCATCATGCCGCGTGCGCCGGGCCGCGTCATCATCACGACCTTCGCCTCGAACATCTCGCGGGTGAAGCAGATCATCGAGATCGCGCACGCGTGGGGTCGCAAGACGGCGATCATCGGCCGATCGATGGAGAACTACTCACGCACCGCACGCGAGCTCGGGCACTTCGACCTTCCCGAGGGCGCGATCGTGCAGCCCGGGGACATCGGCAAGCTGCCGGATCACGAGCTCTGCATCATCACGACCGGTAGCCAGGGCGAGCCGACCAGCGCGCTCTCGCGCATGGCCCTCGGCGACCACCGGCATGTCGCGGTGAAGGAAGGGGACACCGTCGTGATGTCGGCGACGCCGATCCCCGGCAACGAGGAGCTCGTCAGCCGGACGGTCGACAACCTCTTCAAGCTCGGGGCCGAAGTCATCTACGAGCCGGGGAAGCGCCCGCACGTCTCGGGGCACGCCAGTCAGGAGGAGCTGAAGCTCCTCCTGAACATCCTTCGGCCGCAGCATTTCGTTCCGATCCACGGCGAGTACCGCATGCTGGTGCGGCACGCCCGGATGGCGATGGATCTCGGGGTCGCGCCCGAGAAGACCTTCGTCATGACGAACGGCGACGTGCTGGAGTTCAGCGCCAAGGGCGCCGGCGTGCGCGAGCGCGTCCAGGTCGGTCAGGTCTACGTGGACGGGCTCGGTGTCGGTGACGTGAGCCAGTCGGTCATGCGCGACCGTCTCTCCATCGGCAGCGACGGGTTCTTCCTTGTCGTCCTCACCATCGACCGGCAGACCGGCCAGGTCGTGGCAGGCCCCGACATCGTCACGAAGGGCTTCGTGCCCGATCAGGGCTCGGGCAACCTCCTCGAGGAGGCGAAAGCACGCATCCTCGCGGCGCTCAAGGAGACACAGACCGGCGACCATCTCGTCGAGGCGGCGACGCTGCGCGACGAGATCCACAGCAGCCTGTCGGCCTTCCTCTACGAGCGCACGAAGCGGCGGCCGATGGTGCTGCCGGTCGTGATGCAGGTCTAAGGGGTGGCGCGGAAGGCAACGGGGCGCCCTCAAGCGACGAAACGGGGGCTGAAGCAGGAGCCGGCGCGGATCCGGCCGGAGATCGGCGCCATCGCGCTCTCCGCGTTCGCGGTCCTGACCCTTGTCGCGCTCATCACCGATCAGGGTCAGCTCCTGCACTGGTGGCGCGCGTCGCTCGTGAGCCTGCTCGGGTGGGGGATCGTCGTCGCTCCGCTCGCCCTCGCGTTCGGCGCAGCCGCGGTCTGGCACTCGCCGCTCCGCGGGCGCTTCGTCTCGCCAGGCATCGGGATCGGGATCGTGTTCCTCGCCGTGCTCGGCGTCGCCCACATCGCAGCCGGGCAGGGCGGGCTCATCGGAGCGCTCCTCGGCGGCGGGCTCGCCGCGGCGCTGAGCCCGCTCGGCGCGAGCGTCGCACTCTTCGCGATCTTTGTCGCGGGAGTCGTCGTTGCCGCGAACCGCACGCTCGCGGACCTTGCCGGGCCTGCGCTCGAGCGTCGTCCGTCGATGCCATCAATGCCGTCGCTGCCATCGCTGCCGAAGCGCGGAGAGCGAAGCGCGGTCACGGCCACGGACACGAAGGCCAGGAACCCGCAGCCTCCGCCGACACGGCCCGTCGACGAAACGCTCCAGATGCGCATCAACATCCCCGAGGAGCGGCCGAAGAAGGTCGTGATCCCGGTACGCGGCGCCGCCGCAGATGAGGTGGTCGTCGAGCCGGTCACGAGCCCGATCTCAGGTCTGCCCTCTGCCATCGTCGCTGCCGAGGGCGTCCTGCACGCGCTCATGGACCACGAATGGGTGCTCCCGTCCGTCGAGACGCTCGCGGAAGGGGACAGCGGGCACGCCGGCGGCACTCCGGAGATCGAACGACGCGCGCGCGTCATCGAAGAGACGCTCGCTCACTTCAACATCGCCGCGAAGGTCGTCGAGGTCACGCCCGGCCCGGTCGTGACCCGCTACGAGATCAAGCCTGCGCCCGGAGTGAAGCTCTCGCGCATCGAGGCCTTGAACGATGATCTCTCGCTCGCCCTCGCGGCACGGACGCTCCGCATCGAGGCGCCGATCCCGGGGAAGAGCGTCGTTGGCATCGAGATCCCGAACATGGCAGTCGGACTGGTCTCCCTCCGCGATGTCGCGGAGACCGCCGCCTTCCGCGACGCCGGCACGCGGATCAACCTCGCGATCGGCAGCGACGTCGCCGGCGTCCCGATCGTCCTCGATCTCGCGGCCATGCCGCACCTTCTCGTCGCAGGGCAGACCGGCTCGGGGAAGAGCGTGCTGATGACCGCGATCCTCACGAGCATCCTGCTCTCGAAGACACCGGACGAGGTGCGTCTCCTCATTGGCGATCTGAAGCGCGTGGACTTCGCCGGCTTCCGCGAGATCCCGCATCTCATCGTCGACGTCATGACGGAGCCGGAGAAGATCCTGAACGCCCTGTTCTGGGCGACCGGTGAGATGGACCGCCGCTACAAGCTCTTCGCGCGCGCGAGCGCGCGTAACATCGCCGGCTACAACGAGACGCGGACCGGCATGGACAAGGTCCCCTACATCGTGTTCGTCATCGACGAGCTCGCGGATCTCATGCTCCAGTCCCCGATCCAGGTCGAGAAGCAGATCACCCGCATCGCCCAGCTGGCGCGCGCGACGGGCATCCACATGGTCCTCGGGACCCAGCGGCCCTCGGTCGACGTCATCACCGGCCTCATCAAGGCCAACTTCCCGGCTCGCATCGCCTTTGCTACCGCTTCCGCCGTCGATTCGCGGACCATCCTGGACATGATCGGGGCGGAGAAGCTGCTGGGCCGAGGCGACATGCTCGTCCTGCGACCCGACCTCGCGAATCCCATCCGCGCGCAGGGCGTGTACGTCTCCGACAAGGAGATCGGCGAGCTCACCGCGCACTGGGTCCGTCAGGCTGGTCGCGGCTACGACCGCCACGCGACCGTCGTCCAGGGCGAAGACCGGCTCACCAGATCCCGTGACGGTGACGGTGAGGCCATCGACGACGAGCGCTATGAGGAGGCCCTTGAGATCGTCCAGCGCGCGGGCCAGGCGTCGGTATCGATGCTGCAACGCAAGATGACCATCGGGTTCGCCCGCGCCGGCCGGCTCGTCGACATCATGGAGCGCAACGGGGCGATCGGACCTTCGGTCGGTCCCGGGAAGATGCGGGAGGTCTACGGCGCGCCGCCGCCACGGCGCGGCGCTGACGGGGACCAGGAATAGTGGCGCGGCTCGGAGAGGGTCTTCGCGCGGAACGGGAGCGGATGGGCCTCACGCTCGAGCAGGCCGCGGAGGACACCCGCATCCGCGAGAAGTTCCTTCGCGCGCTGGAGAGTGGCGATTACCAGACCCTCCCGGGAGCGGTCTACACGAAGGGCTTCCTGCGCAACTACGCCGAGTACCTCGGGCTCGAGCCCGACGCCATCATCCTGCAGTTCCAGAGCGAGCGCGGGACGCCGGAGGCGCCGCGCTCGTTCGAGCCGATGAGGCCGATCATGCGCCGCAGCGTCATCCTCACGCCCGTGGTGCTCGTGCCGTTCGCGGTCCTTGGCGCGGTCGCGCTCCTCCTCGCGTACTTCTACTACCAGTTCACCACCTTCGCCGTGCCTCCCCGGATCGAGATCAGCGAGCCAGCGGGGGACGCCAGCGTGCAGTCCGCCGAATACACGATCCGCGGCCGCACGCTCCCGGATGCGCGGATCACGATCCGCATCGTCCCGGGGCCCGAGACGATCTCGGACGTCCGCCCCGCGGCGGACGGCTCGTTCACCGCGCGGATCCCGCTGAAGCCGGGCTCGAACCACGTCGAGGTCCAGGTGCTCGACGCCACCGGGAGGGTGAACCAGGCGACCCGGACGATCCGCTACGAGGTCGCGAGTGTCAGCCCGTCGCCCGCCGTCGCGGCCATCGTCCTCGACCTGCCGCCGAACGGGACGACGTACACGAATGCGCCTGTGCCGGTCGCCGGGCGGGCGCCCGCGGGGGCAGCGGTCACGGTGAATGGCAAGCCGTTCACCATCTCGCCCGACGGCCGCTTCGCCGAGTCGATCAGCTTGCCCGCAGGCGCGCAAGTGGTCCGGGTCGTCGCCAGGCAGGCGAACGGCACCGAGCTCAGCGAAGCGCGTAGCGTGACCGTCGTGTTCACCGCCGCTGTCGTCACGGTGCAGATCCGGGGCAGCGAGTCGTGGCTCCAGGCGGTGGTCGACGGTGCGATCGTCCCCGGGACCGGCCGGATCTACGCGGCTGGCCAGGCCGCCACCTTCAGCGGCCGGCAGGTCACGCTTCGCGCCGGCAACGCCGGGGCGACGTTCGTCGTCTTCAACGGCCAGGAGCTCGGCAGCCTCGGGGCCGAAGGACAGGTCGTCGAGCGCACCTTCGCGCCGTAGTGACGAAGTAGTGGCGAAGCAGTAGGCCGCGCCGACCTATGAGGACCTCTCGGACCGCATGCTCGGGATCCAGGAGCGGCTGCGGGCCAGGAAAGTCACCGTTGCGAGCGCGGAGTCCTGCACGGGCGGCCTGCTTGCCGCGATCCTCACCGAGCACGGCGGCTCGAGCGAGATCTTCAAGGGCGGCGCCGCCGTGTATTCGAACGCTGCGAAGACCCTTTTCGCGGATGTGCCGCCGCAGCTCATCCATTCGCACGGCGCAGTCTCGTCCGTCGTGGCGGCCGCCCTCGCTCGCGGTGCCCGCGAGCGGCTGCAAGCCGACATCGGACTCGGCATCACCGGGATCGCGGGGCCCGCCGGAGCGACGCCGGGGAAGCCGGTCGGCCTCGTCTACGTCGCGATAGACAGCGACGGACACTCGTCGACGCGGAAGTGCGCGTGGACATTCGATCGGGCGGGGAACCGGCTCGCGAGCGTCGGCGCCGCGCTCGACCTCCTCGACGCGGTCATCGCGTGACGAAGCGCGCGTTCG
>JBKJTV010000319.1:0-6473 GCA_046589985.1 Candidatus Limnocylindria bacterium
CAGCTGCTCGCCTACTTCGACCAGGCGGTCTCGGCGTTCTTCCAGGACCTGACGGCCTACGGCATGTCAGACCGCGTCATCGTCGCGACGTGGTCGGAGTTCGGCCGCCGCGCGGCCGAGAACGCGAGCGGTGGGACCGAT
This sequence comes from Candidatus Limnocylindria bacterium, assembly GCA_046589985.1. Taxonomy (GTDB): domain Bacteria; phylum Chloroflexota; class Limnocylindria; order P2-11E; family P2-11E; genus JACDAF01. The sequence continues at coordinate 142 of JBKJTV010000319.1, forward strand.
CACGGGACCGCGGCGCCGCTCATCCTGATCGGCGATCCGATCGCGGGCGGCCTCTACGGCCAGGCGCCCGACCTCGCGAAGATCGATCCGCGCGGCAACCTCGGCTACGAGGTCGACTTCCGCTCCATCTACCAGGAGATCCTCGACGAGCACCTCGGCGTCGACTCGCGCGAGATCTTCCGCGATTCGTTCGAGCGCATCCCCTTCATCCGGGCTTAGGGCGCCGGGATGAGGCGCGCGCTGGCGCTGCGCCTCGCGGCCACGGTCGCGACGGTCGCGACGCTGCTCGGGTCGACCGGGTATGTCGCGGCGCACCCGAAGGACCCGAGCGCGCCGCTACAGCCGCCGGTCGCGAAGCCGTCCCCCACCCCGACGCCGCGCGCGAGCGGCCGCATCCAGGTCGCGCCGGCCGTGCGCGCGACAGCGCTCCCCGGTATCACCTTCACGCATGTCTCTTGAGGTGCGCTCCCGCACCTTCGCCGCGCTCGGTGCCGACTGCGAGATCTACGCCATCGGACAAAGCGAGCGCGCGCTCGACGCCGCGGTCGCCTGGACGATGGACCTTCACCACCGCCTCACCCGCTTCGAGCCCGAGAGCGAGCTCTCGCACTTCAACTCCACGCCTGGGCACTGGGTGAGCGTCAGCCCCGAGCTCGAGGAGCTCCTTCGCGTTTCGTTGGACGCCTTCGAGCGGAGCGAGGGCCTCGTGCACATCGGCGTGCTGCCCGCACTGCGCGCGGCCGGGTACACCCGGACCTTCAGCGACGGGCCGACGGAGTTCTCGATCGACGGCGCGAAGCCTCCGGCACCGCTCCCGCAGCTCCTCCAGCTCGAGCCGGGCTGGGCGAAGCTTGCGATGGGTGCCGCCATCGACCTCGGCGGCATCGCGAAAGGCTGGCTCGCGGACCGCTGCGCAGAACGGCTCGGTGACAACGCGCTGGTGAACTTCGGCGGTGACCTGTACGCGCACGGCCCCGGCACGACCGGTGAAGGCTGGCCGATCGGGTTCGGCGATCGCAACCTCCTTCTTCGCGACATGGGTGCGGCGACCAGCGGCATCGTGAAGCGGAGCTGGGGCGAGGGGCTGCACCACCTCATCGACCCGCGCACCGGTCTGCCCTCCACGACCGATCTGCAGGAGATCTCGGTCCTCGCGCGCACAGGCACCGAGGCCGAGATCCTCGCGAAGGCGGCGCTGCTGATGGGCCGCGACGCCGCCGCAGGGTGGCTCGAGGGACGCGCGCTCGGCTGGTCCATGGGGACGGAGCCCACATGACCCAGCAGCAGGCCGACGCCCTCTTCTGGCTGCTCGCCCGGGCGACCGGCATCGCGTCGTTCCTGGCCCTCTTCATCGCGATCCTCTCCGGCATCGCGCTCCGGACCTCCGTGCTCGACTGGCTCGGATCAAATCGCGCGCTCAAGGCGCTGCACACGTTCTCGACGGTGCTCTGGATCCCGCTCGGCGCGCTCCACCTGCTCACGCTCGTCGTCGACAAGACCGCGCAGATCGCGCTCGCGGATCTCGTCGTCCCGTTCGGCGTCGACTACGGCACGGGTGACGCGCGCACGGCTATCGGGCTCGGCACGATCGCCTTCGACATCTTCATTTTGGTGACGATCACGAGCTGGCTGAAGCGGCGGATGCAGCAGCGCCTCTGGTCATGGATCCATCGGACGTCCTACGTCGCGTTCGGGCTCACCTTCGCGCATGCGTTCCTGTCGGGGACCGACTTCAACTCGCCGCTCATCTCGGCGCTCTCGTGGTCGCTCGCGTTCGCGGCGCTCGTGCTGGCGCTCTCACGGATCGTGTGGGGGCGGCTCGCGACCTGAGCCATTTTGCATGCACGGACGCATGCATACTCTGAGGATGCGCAAGACAGAGCGCGTCGATCTCCAGGTTCGCGGCGTGCCGCGCCTGCTCCGGGAGCAGGTCCGACGGCGCGCGAAGAGCAAGGGTGTGTCGATGAGCAGGTACGTGATCGACGTATTGAATGCCGACACCGACCGCCCTGCCACGATCAACGAGTGGCTCGACGAGGTGATGAGCGACCCGCCGACCTCCGGCAACTTCTCGGCGGCAGGGATCGTTCGCGAGATGCGTGACGCCCTCGAAGAGGATCCCCGGGACTGATCGTCCTCGATGCGTCCACGCAAGTCGAGCTCGCCCTCGGGCGCCCGGCCGCCCGGAAGATCGCGACCGCTCTTGACCGCCAGGAAGTCCGGGTCCCGGCGCATTTCGATGCGGAGGTATTCGCCGCGATCCGCCGGCTCGTGCGCCGTCGCCTCGTGCCGGTCGATCGTGCCGGGCTCGCGCTCCTCCGCAACAGGCGCCTCGTGGCAGTACGCGCGCCGCTCCTGCCGCTCTACGCGGAGGCGTTCAACGTACGCGAACGGTTCGGTCCCTCCGATGTCTTCTATGCCGTCTTGGCCCGGTCGCTCTCGGCCACGCTCGTGACCTCCGATGCGGCGCTGGCACGCACCGCCCGCGGCTACGTCGACGTGCGGTACATCGCTCCGGCCTGACGCTCCGCGTCGGAAAAGCAAGACCGGGGCCCTTGCGGGTCCCGGTCCGGCACCTTTCGCGATACCGCCGATCGTGGTCCTCGGGAGGCCACCCGGGGGATCGAACGGGCTCGCGGAGGAAACTCTATCGCCAGGGCAGCGCCGCAACCGATATCGGTCGCGCCCCCCTACTTCATCTCGACCGACGCACCGGCGTCTTCGAGCTTTTTCTTGATGTTTTCGGCCTCATCCTTGCCGATGTTCTCCTTGACCGCCTTTGGTGCGCCGTCCACGAGGTCCTTGGCCTCCTTGAGGCCGAGGCCGGTGATCTCCCGGACGGTCTTGATGACGTTGATCTTCGAAGCGCCCGCCTCCTTGAGGATGACGCTGAACTCGGTCTTCTCCTCGACCGCCGCAGCGGCCTCGCCGCCACCGCCGCCACCCGCCGCGACGGCGACCGGTGCCGCGGAGACACCCCAGCGCTCCTGGAGATACTTGCCGAACTGCGCGATCTCGAGGATCGACCAGGACTCGAGGTCCTTGGCCACCTTGTCGAATTTCGGGTTCTCGGTCTCGACTGCCATCTATGCGTTCCCCTTTGCGTTCATTACTCGGATGAGCTGTGCGTGTGCCGCGGTGAGCGTGCCAACGACGCTCGCGAGCGGCGCCTGGAGCGTGCCGACGAACATCGCCTGGAGTTGGAGGCGCGGCGGAAGCTTCGCCAGCGATTGCACGTCCTCAGCGCGCATGAGCTGCCCGCCGACCCACGCACCCATGATCTTGAGCGACTTCACGGTGCGCGTCTCGTCGACGATGCCCTTCGCGAGATCGACCTCGTCCATGTCGCCGAGCGCGACCGCGACCGGTCCCACGAGCATCGCCGTCATCGAGCGGCCGGCCTTATCCGCCGCGCGGCGGAACAGGCTGTTCTTCACGACGTGGTACTCGACGCCCTTCGGCCGGAGCCGGCGTCGCAGGTCCTGAAGGTCCTGGACCGTCATGCCGCGGTACTCGGTGATAACGACGGCCTTCGAGCCCGCGATCTGCTCCGCGAGCGCGTCGACCTGCTTCGCCTTCGCGGGCACGCCGCCGCCCTTGCGCTTCACCTTCGGCCCTGCCTTGACCTTTGCCATTCCCTACCTCCCTTTCGGAATCAAAAAAGCCTTCGTGCATTCCCACCAGGGTGAGCACGAAGGCGTGACGACATCGCTGTCGCGTCGCTTTCGCCTCCGCTGGCCCGGCCTCTCGGCCGATTCAAGCCCTGAGCTGGACCCGGTCCATTCGGACCGCGACCCAGCGAATGGGAACCTGCTTCTTAGGCGCTATTCAGTTGTGGACATTCTAGCGGGACCTAGCCGGTGGAACGGCTCCCGAGCGCCAGGGTCTCAGTGAGGTCGAGCTTCACGCTCGGCCCCTGCGTGCTCGTCAGGTGCGCGGAGCGCACGTAGATCCCCTTGAAGGCGATCGGGCGGGCGCGGTTCACAGCGTCCATGACGGTCGCGAGATTCTCGTTCAGCGCCTGCTCCGAGAACGACGACTTCCCGACGATCGTGTGGACGACGCCGGTCTTGTCGACGCGGAACTCGATGCGGCCACCCTTCGCGTCTCGGACGGCCTTCGTCACGTCGAAGGTGACCGTTCCGGACTTCGGGTTCGGCATGAGGCCACGCGGTCCGAGCACCTTGCCGAGGCGTCCGACCTGCCCCATGAGGTCCGGCGTCGCGATCGCGACGTCGAACTCGAGCCAGCCGCCCTCGATCTTCTTCGCGAGGTCGTCGGTCCCGACGATGTCCGCGCCCGCGGCCTGCGCGTCCCGGGCCTTGTCACCCTGGGCGAACACGATGACGCGGACGGTCTTGCCGGTGCCGTGGGGCAGGACCGCGGCGCCACGGACCATCTGGTCGGCGTGGCGGGGGTCGACCCCCATCCGCAGGTGCAGCTCGACGGTCGTGTCGAACTTCGCCTGGGAGGTCTCCTTTACGAGGTGGACGCCCTCGCTCGGGACGTACTCCTTCGCGCGGTCGACCTTCTTCGCGAGCTCGGTGTAGCGCTTGCCTCGGCCTGCCATGTGTGCACTCCCTTCGGGCGCTTCGCCCTCCCGCATCAGGTTGCGGTCGACCTTCGATCCTCGCTAGGCAGTGATCTCGACTCCCATGCTACGCGCGGTCCCCTCGACCATCTTCATGGCCCCCTCGATGGAGTTCGCGTTCAGGTCGTTCATCTTCACCTCGGCGATGCTGCGGATCTTCGCCCGGGTGAGCTTGCCGACCTTGATCTTGTTCGGTGTGGCCGAGCCCTTCTCGAGGCCGGCTTCCTTACGGATGAGGTCGGCGGCGGGCGGGCTCTTCGTGACGAAGGTGTACGAGCGGTCCTCGAAGATCGTCACGACCGCAGGCACGACGGTGCCGGTGAGCGACGCGGTGCGTTCGTTGTACTCCTTGATGAACTGACCCATGTTGATGCCGTGCGGGCCAAGCGCGGTACCGACGGGCGGCGCCGCGGTGGCCTTGCCGGCCTGGATCTGGACCTTGACGATCGCCTTGATCTTCTTCGCCATTACTTCGTCCTTTTAGACGAAGCAGGACGGTCAGACATCACCGTGTGATGGCTGACCACCTACTTCACCAGCTTTTCGATCTGCAGGAAGTCGAGCTCGACGCGCGTCTCGCGGCCGAAGATCGACACGAGGACCTTCACCTTGTTGCGCTCGGGGTTCACCTCATCGACGACACCGTGCAGGTCCGTGAACGGGCCATCGGTGACGCGGACCGCCTCGCCCTTCTGGAACGCGACCTTGTACTTCGGCGCGTCCATCTTGATCTGGCGGAGGATCGCCTTCACCTCTGCGTCGGTGAGCGGGGTCGGCTTGTTACCGCTGCCGACGAAGCTCGTGACGCCGGGGGTGTTGCGCACGACGTACCAGGAGTCGTCGCTCATCGACATCTCGACGAGGACGTAGCCCGGGAACACCTTCCGCTCGACGGGGTGGCGCTTCCCGTTCTTGATCTCGATCTCCTCTTCGGTGGGGACGAGGACCTGGTAGATCTTGTGGCCCATGTCCATCGAGAGGATGCGGTGCTCGAGGTTCGCTTTGACCTTGTTCTCGTAGCCCGAGTAGGTGTGGATGACGTACCACTTGCGGTCCTCTGACTGCGGCTCGCCCGTGGCCGGTGCAGCCGGGCCCGGGCGCACGACCTCCGGTTCTGGCTCCACGACCTCGGCCTGGACCTCAGGCTCCGCCTCCGCGACGGCGCCGGCGCGGCGCATCGCGCTCTTCGCTTCCTCACTCGAGATCTCCGGCTCGTCCGTCTTCTCGAGCGTCCCCAGGAAGTCGCGCGCGGCGGCAGCGGCCTGCTCGTCGGTGAGCTTGGCCGGCTCCATCTGTTCGGGCTCAGTCGTCTGGAACTCTTCGCGCTCGTCGCTCATGTGTTCCTCCCCCTATGGACCGGCGGGCGCGGGTGTCGCCCCCGGATCGCCGAGGATCCCGCGCGTGATCGTGGCCGTGAACAGGTTGTCGAACAGGAAGATGTAGATGCCGATGAGGACCGAGATGAGGAGCACGATGAACGTGAGGCGGATCACCGTCTCACGGCTCGGCCAGGTCACCTTCTGCAACTCCTGCCAGGACTCCTGTGCGAACCGGACCAGGCTGGTCCGCGTCGGTCTAGCTGCCATCCATCGTTCCTTTTCCAGCTCCCGGCTTCGCCGGGTGCCTGCCCCGGCGGGCCGTCTCCCTCGTCGCGGCAAAGCCGCTCCTCGCTCGTTCGACGTTCTCGGCACGGCTGGAGAGACTCGAACTCTCAACCCCTGGTTTTGGAGACCAGTGCTCT
>JBKJTV010000289.1:0-3319 GCA_046589985.1 Candidatus Limnocylindria bacterium
GCGGAGTCTAAGCCGCTTGTTGCGCTAGTGCGGGGCGGGGACGGGCCCCTGATAAAAGCCGACGACGTAGATGATGAACGCCGCGTAGAACACCCCGAGCGAGGTGAGCTCGCGGCCCGACAACACGTTCCCGGTGCGCAGGTAGACCTGCAGCAGCAGGCCGGCGCCGATCGCGATGACGGCCGAGGCGATCGCGGCCGTGGTGAGGATCCAGGGCGTGAACCACAGGCCGACTGCCACGGGGATGCACGACTGGAAGACCATCGCGCCGCTGATGTTCCCCATCGCAAGGGTGTCCTTGCGCTGGCGGATCCAGAGCACGCTGTTGAACTTCTCGGGGAGCTCCGTCGCGAGGGGCGCGATGACGAGCGACAGGACGAGCGGCGACAGGCCGAAGGCGTCCGAGAAGATGCTGATCTCGCGGACGAACAGCTGCGCCCCACCCACGATCGCCGCAAGCGACACGAAGAGCTGGAGAAGCACCGCCTTCATGTTCGGCGTCGTGAGGTTCGGCTGAAGGCGCAGGGGGTTCAGCTCCTCGTGGCTCGCGTTGGCATCCTGGGGATCGCTCGCGGTACGCCGCACGTAGAGGACGTATGCGCCGACGAGCGCGATGCCCGCGAGGATCCGCAGCCACTCTGGCTTCTCGAAGAACGGGAGCCCCATGCCGATCGCGAAAACATACATCCCGAGGAAGAAGCGCAGGTCCCGCCCGACGATCCGCTGATTGATGTTCAGGATGCTCGTGCGGCGGCCGCGACGCGCATAGATGAGGACCGCGACGCCGGTCACGAACATCGCCGCGGTCGACAGCATGAACGGAGCGCCGAGGATCGCGCCGATCCCGACCTCCTCGGAGGCCGTGGTCCCGACGAAAATGATCGCGATGATCGGGATCATCGTCTCCGGCAGTGCGGTGCCGACGGCGGCGAGGACGCTGCCCACCATCCCTTCGCCGAGGCCGAGCTTCTTGCCGAACCACTCGATCGCGTTCGTGAAGAGCTCCGCGCCCGCGAGGATGACGAGGAACGAGACAAGCAGCAGCACGGCGTCGCCGACGAGGTTCACCGGTTCACCTTAGCGGCTAGTCCGCGCGATCGTCGGTGACCGCGTGGCGCCTGGCCCTCGCCGAGCGGATGACCGGCAGCATCACGAGCACGACCGAGAAGAACAGCATGATCGCGGCGAGCGGCAGTCCCCCGACCGTCGAGGTGACGAAGGTCGAGGGATCTCCGCCGCTCCCGATGAGCGCTTTGCGGAGCTCGCGCTCGGTCGCGTCGCCCAGCACGAGCGCGACTACGAGCGGCGCGAGCGGGTACTTCAGCTTCCGTAGCCAGTACCCGATGAGTCCGAACCCGATCGTGATGAAGACGTCGAGCATGCTGTTGTTCAGCGAGTACGAGCCGATGATCGAGATGACGACGATGAATGGCGTGATGACCGCGTACGGCGTGCGCATGATCATCGCGAGGAGCGGCACGGCCGCCAGGCAGATGGCGAACGTGAGCAGGTGGCCGAGATAGATGCTCGCGATGAGGCCCCACACGAAGTCCTTGTGCTCGATGAAGAGGAGCGGTCCGGGTTGGAGCCCCCAGATGAAAAGGCCGGCCATCATCACCGCCGACGTGGGTGATCCTGGGATCCCGAGGGCGATCATCGGCACGAGCGAACCGACCGCGGCGGAGTCCGCGGCCGCCTGCGGCGCCATGATCCCCGAGATCTCGCCCTTCCCGAACTCCTCCTTGTTCTTCGAGTACTGGCGTGCGAGGCCATAGCCGAGGAACGAGCCGGCCGTCGCCCCGTGACCCGGCAGGACGCCGAAGAGGAACCCGATGATGGAGATGGGGATGACCATCCCGATCCGCTTGCGCAGCGCGCCAAAGGCTTCGCGGATATCGCGCAGCCCGACTTTCGCGTTCATCCGTTCCATGAAGCCGATGCCCTGCTCCTCGGCTGATGCGAGCACTTCGCCGATCCCGAACAGCCCGATCGTCACGGGGACGAAGGTGATCCCCGACAGGAGCTCGACATTCCCGAAGGTGAGCCGCGGCTCGCCGGTGAGCGAGTCGAAGCCGATCGACGCGAGCAGCAGTCCGAACGCGATCATCATCACGCTCTTCAGGGGCGCCTCTGACCCGAGGCCGACCAGTGTCGTGAACGACAGGATGAACACGGCGAAGAGCTCCGCGGGGCCGAACTTGATGGCCTCGAACGCGAGCGCGCGGGCGAAGAAGGTGAGCAGGATCGTCGCGATGAGGGCGCCGACGAAGGACGCGACGAACGACGAGCCGAGGGCCAGGCCCGGTCGCCCCTTGCGTTTGGCGAGCGGATAGCCGTCGAAGAGGAGCGCGACCGCCCACGGCTCGCCCGGGATGTTGAAGAGGATGGAGGTGATGACGCCGCCGAAGAGCGCGCCCCAGTAGATGCCGGCGAGGAAGATGATCGCCGTGGTCGCCCCGCCCGTCCCGCTGCCGGCGATGAGGACGCTGACGGGAAGAAGGATCGCGACACCGCTGGTCCCGCCGAGGCCCGGCAGGACGCCGATGATGAGCCCGAGGAGCACGCCGACGAGGAGCAGGAGCAGGTTCGTCGGCTGCAGGGCGATGCCGAAGCCACCCGCGAGGTCGCCAAGGACCTCGAGCACCTAGTGGCTCGTCCCGGGACGTGCCACTAGAACCGCACCTGGTCGTAGAAGATGCTCTTCGGCAGAGCGACCCGGAATCCGAGCTCGAAGATCGCGTAGATGACGAGCGGGAACAGGATCGCGATCGCGAGCACCCAGTACCACCTGTACCGGCCGAGGACGGCGGCGAAGAAGCCCATGTAGAGCGCGGTCATGAGGTAAAAGCCAAGGTACGGGATGAGCGCCGCGGCGACGACCATCGGCACGGCGAGAAGGAGGACCGAGTTGACGCCCTGCCGGTCCTTGAAGACGCCGGTCAGCGCCTGCGGGGTCGTGAGGGAGCGGAGGACGACGAGCCCGGAGAACGCAAAGAGGACGGCGGCCGACCAGAACGGGTAGAAGCCTCCGGAGAGTCCGCCCGGCGCACCGCCGGCGACGTCGGGCAGCGCTCCCTTACGGGTGTCGAACATGGCGACGGCGGCGATCAGCATGATGATCGCCGCCGTCGTCGCCTCGTAGCGACGCAAGGGCTAGTTGAGCCAGCCGTTCTTCTGTGCGATGTCCGTGTGCAGCTTCGTGAACTCGGTCACGAGTTTCTTGAAGTCGTCGCCCGCGACGAACTTCAGGTCGAGTGCGTTCGTCGCTGCGAAGTCCTGCCAGTCCTTCGAGTCGTAGACGCCCTTGAACACGTCGATC
>JBKJTV010000019.1:0-17551 GCA_046589985.1 Candidatus Limnocylindria bacterium
CTTCGTCTACATCACCGTGTCGACGGGCCTCGGCGGGAAGATCGTGAGCGGCGGCCGCATGCTCCGCGGCGTCCGCGGCACGGCCGGCGAGCTCGGGCACTTCCCCGTGGCACTCGACGGCCCGCGTTGCCACTGCGGCTCGTTCGGCTGCGCGGAGTCGCTCGCCGCCGGCCGCAACCTCGCCGAGCACTTCGGTGTGGCTGACGCGGAGCAGGTCTACGAGGCCGCGGCGCGCGCAGATCCGCGTGCGGTCGCGATCATCGAGCGCGCGGAGGCGGCGCTCGGCAACCTCGCGGTGGGACTGGCGAACGCGCTCAACCCGTCGCTGATCGTGGTCGGCGGATCTGTCGCCGACCACCAGCCGCAGCACGTGCTGGAGCCGATGCGCCGCGCGATCCAGGCGCGCGCGTTCCGTGTCCCGGCGGCCTCGGTCACGGTCGTCCCGGCGGCCCTCGGTGCCGACGTCGGGCTCATCGGCTCCGTCCTTGCAGCACGCGAACGCCGCGCCGGGCGCGGCGATTGGTTTCTGTAATGCCGTGCGTCGCAATTCCGATTCCGGCGCGGCACCACTAGCATTTGCGGGCGCACATCTTTCCGGTGCGGCACCACCAGCACTCGCGGGCGCACATCCGAGAGGGGGTCCTGACATGACGAACGTGGCCATCAACGGGTTCGGCCGGATCGGCCGGCAATTCCTGAAGGCGCTCATCGAGCGTCACCCTGAGGTCGAGGTCGTCGCGTTGAACGACCTCGCCGACCCGAACATGAACGCCCACCTCTTCAAATACGACTCGAGCTACGGCAAGTACAAGGGCGAGGTCTCCGCCACCGCCGACACGCTCACCATCGATGGCCGACGGATCAAGGTGCTGCAGGAGAGGGATCCCGCCAACCTCCCGTGGAAGGCCCTTGGTGTGGACATCGCGATCGAGTCCACGGGGTTCTTCACCGACGGCACGAAGGCAAGGGCGCACCTCGACGCCGGAGCACGCAAGGTCATCATCTCGGCCCCGGCGAAGAACGAGGACATCACCATCGTGCTCGGCGTGAACGAGAAGGCGTACGACCCGGAGAAACACAACATCATCAGCAATGCCTCGTGCACAACGAATGGCCTAGCTCCGGTGGCGAAAATCCTGAACGATGAGTTTGGGATAGTGAAGGGCTTCCTCACCACGGTCCACTCGAAGACGCTCACGCAGCGGCTTCTTGACACCGTGGCGTCCGATCCGCGCGACGCACGAGCCGCGTCGGAGAACATCGTCCCTGCGGAGACCGGAGCAGCGCGAGCCGTCGCGCTCGTCATCCCGGAGCTCAAGGGGAAGTTCGTCGGTATGGCGTTCCGCGTGCCGACGCCGACTGTGTCGGTCGTCGACTTCGTCGCGCAGCTAAAGCGCGAGGTCACGAAGGATGAGGTGAACGCGGCCTTCAAGCGCGCGACGAGTGGGACGCTCAAGGGGATCATGGATTACACCGAGGAGCCCCTCGTCTCGAGCGACCTGAAGGGCGACGAGCACTCCACGATCGTGAGCGGCATCGACACGATCGTGCTCGGCGACACCGTGAAGGTGATCGCCTGGTACGACAACGAGTGGGGCTACGCCTGCCGCCTCGCCGACATCACCGCTTTCGTCGCGTCGAAGCTCCGCCAGCCCGTCCCCGCCTAGCGTGCGCACCGTGGCCGACGCGAAGCCCGAGGGCAAGCGCGTCCTCGTGCGCGTCGACTTCAACGTTCCGCTCGCGAAGGGCCACGTCGAGGACGACACGAGGATCCGCGCGGCGCTGCCGACGATCCAGCTGCTGCTCGCCCGCGGCGCGCGCTCCGTCGCGCTCTGCTCGCACCTCGGCCGGCCGAAGGGGCGGGACGCCGGTCTCTCGCTCGCGCCGATCGCCGTGCGTCTCTCCGAGTTGCTGGGCGTGAAGGTGCCGCTGCTCCCGGACTGCGTTGGGGTCGGGATCCCCGACGGCGTCTCGCTCCTCGAGAACGTGCGCTTCCACCCGGAGGAGGAGCGGAACGAGCTGGACTTCGCGAAGCGCCTCGCGCAGCCGTTCGAGATCTACGTGAACGACGCCTTCGGCGCCGCACACCGCGCGCACGCCTCCACGGAGGGCGTCGCTCACCAGCTGCCCGCGTACGCGGGGCTGCTCCTGGAGAAGGAGGTCCGGGTCCTCACTGGCCTGCTCCGCGATCCCGAGCGGCCTTTCCTCGCGATCGTCGGCGGCGCGAAGGTGTCGTCGAAGATCGACGTGTTGCGCGCGCTCGTCGGGAAGGCCGACGCGGTCGCGATCGGCGGCGGCATGGCGAACACCTTCCTCTCCGCGACCGGCCACGAAGTGGGGAAGTCGCTTCGTGAGAAGGACAAGGAGGACGAGGCCCGCGCCATCCTTCGCCTCGCGAAGGAGCGCGGGATCGACCTCATCCTGCCGACCGACGTCGTCTGTGCCCCCGCGGTCGACGCCCCGTCGGGGATCGTGTATCCCGCGGGTGACGTGCCCGCGGACCTGCGGATCGTCGACGTCGGTCCGCGGACGCTCGAGGACTACGCGCGCACGATCGCGAAGGCGCGCACGATCTTCTGGAACGGCCCCGTCGGCGTGTTCGAGTCTCCGGCGTTCGCCGCGGGCACCCGTAGGGTCGCGGAGCTCCTGGCGACCGCGACGGCGACGACCGTCGTCGGCGGCGGGGAATCGGTGCAGGCGGTGGAGGAGGCCGGACTCGGGAAGCGCATGACGCACGTGTCCACCGGCGGTGGCGCCGCGCTCGAGCTCATCGAAGGAAAGACGCTGCCCGGGGTCGCGGCGATCCCGGACTGAGAGAGGAACGGCCATGCCAGGGACGACGATCGAGCGAATCCGCGCGAGGGAGATCCTCGACTCGCGCGGCGACCCGACGATCGCGGTGGACATCTTCCTCGAGGACGGCGCGCGCGGGACCGCGATGGTCCCGTCGGGTGCGTCGACCGGGAAGCACGAGGCGGTCGAGCTCCGCGACGGCGACCAGAAGCGCTACCGGGGGAAGGGGGTCCAAGTCGCCGTCGGCAACGTCGACGACGTCATCGCGCCCGAGCTCATCGGCGAGGATGCCTCGGACCAGTCCGGGATCGACCGCATCCTTCGCGACCTCGACGGCACGCCGAACAAGTCGAAGCTCGGGGCGAACGCGATGCTCGGCGTGTCGCTCGCCTGCGCGCGCGCCGCGAGCGCTGCGGTCGGGCTGCCGCTCTACCGGTACCTTGGGGGCCCGCTGGCGCGCACGCTGCCGGTCCCGCTCATGAACGTCCTGAACGGCGGCAGGCACGCGCTCGACTCCGCGGACCTGCAGGAGTACATGCTCGCGCCGGTCGGCATGACGTCGTTCCGCGAGGCGCTCCGGGCCGGCGCGGAGGTCTTCCACGCGCTGAAGAGCATCCTTCACGCGCGCGGTATGAGCACGGGTGTCGGCGACGAGGGCGGCTACGCGCCGTCTGGCCTCGTCGACAACGAGCAGCCCATCACGCTCATCCTCGAGGCGATCGAGAACGCGGGCTATCGCCCCGGTGACGACATCGCGATCGCACTCGATCCCGCGGCGACCGAGCTGTACGACGGAACGGGCGGCGGAACGTACTTCCTCGCGCGGGAGAAGCGCTCGCTCACGGCCGACGAGATGATCGACATGTACGAGGGCTGGCGTGAGAAGTACCCGCTCGTATCGGTCGAGGACGGTCTGGCGGAGGACGATTGGGCGGGCTGGGCGCGCCTGACGGAGCGCCTTGGAGACCGCATGCAGCTCGTCGGCGACGATCTCTTCGTCACGAACGTCGAGCGGATCCGCAGGGGTGTCGCGTCCGGCTGCGCGAACGCGGTCCTCATCAAGCTGAACCAGATCGGCACGCTCTCGGAGACGATCGAGGCCGTCGAGTACGCGCACCGGTCGGGCTACGCGGCGGTGATCTCGCACCGTTCCGGCGAGACCGAGGACACGACCATCGCCGACCTGTGCGTCGCGCTGAACACGGGGCAGATCAAGACCGGCTCGCTCTCGCGCAGCGAGCGCGTGGCGAAGTACAACCGGCTGATGGAGATCGAGCTCGAGCTCGGAGACGCCGCGCGCTATCCGGGAAGGGACGCGTTCCCGCGCTCGGGGCGGGGATAGGCTCGGACGCGTGAAGCAGCGGCTCAGCGTGAACAACTCGATGCGCGATCTCGATGTCCCGCGCGGCACGACACTCCTCTCGGCCCTTCGCGACGATCTTGGTCTCACGGGAACGCGATACGGGTGTGGCCGCGGTCAGTGCGGCGCGTGCTTCGTTCTCGCCGACGGCCGAGCGATCGCGTCATGTCTCATGACCGTGGAGCAGGCGGCGCAGCACGAGATCACAACTGTCGAGGGGCTCGCGCATGGCGATGCGCTCCATCCGGTGCAGCGCGCCTTCATTGACGAAGACGCGATGCAGTGCGGTTATTGCACGACCGGCATGGTCATTTCGGCGGTCGCACTGCTCGAAGCACAGCCTCGGCCGACGGCGGAGGAGATCCGCGACGCGCTGACGCCGAACCTCTGCCGCTGCGGGGTGCAGCTGCGCGCCGTCCGCGCGGTCCAGCGCGCCGCGGAGGAGCGGCCGTGACGCCGCCCCCCGGCGAGCCGGGCGCGCAGCTCGAAGCGCGTCTTCGGCTGGAGCCCGACGGACGCGTGACCGTGTTCTCGGGCAAGGTCGAATTCGGCCAGGGGATCCGCACGGCGTTCGCGAAGATCGTCTCGGCTGAGCTCGGCATCCCGATCGAACGGGTCACCGTCGTCCTGGGCGACACCGCGCGGGTCCCGTACGACCGCGGGACGTTCGGCAGCCGGTCCATCGCCCAGGACGGCGAGATCCTCCGCCGCGCCGCGGCGCACGCGCGCCGGCTGCTCGACGAGGGCCGGTCGCTCGAAGGGCCGATCCCCGACGAGGTACCGGCGGCGGCGCCGTTGGCGGCGGTCCCCTGGCGGATCGAGGCGCCGGACATCGTCACGGGCCGGGCGCGGTACGTCGCCGATGTGCGGCTGCCGGGAATGCTCCGTGGTGCCATCGCCCGGTCGCCGACGCGCGGAGCGCGACCCTCGAACGTCGATGACCGCGCGGCGCGGGCGATCCCCGGTGTCGTCGCGGTCGTACGCGACGGAGATCTGGTCGGTGTCGTCGCCGAGCGGCAGGCGCAGGCGGATGCCGCGGTGCAGGCGCTCGAGATCGACTGGGTCAGGCCAGAGGTCGCCGAACAGGGGACCACCTCGATCCCGATCGCTGAAGACGATGCCGTCGAAGGGGTGCTCGCCGGCGCGGTCACGCGCGTCGAGGCGACGTACTCGATGCCGTACATCTCGAACGCGCCGATCGGACCGAGCGCGGCGGTCGCGGACGTGCGCCCGGACGGCGTGACCATCTATGCCGGGACCCAGCGTCCCTTCGGGCTGCGCGACGAGGCGGCCGCGGCCATCGGCGTCAGCGCGGAAACGGTGCGTGTCATCCCGCAGATGCCGAGCGGCACCTACGGACGCAACAGCTTGAGCGACGCGGGAATCGAGGCGGCGCGCCTGTCGAAGGCTTGTGGCCGCCCGGTCCTGCTGCAATGGACGCGCGAGGAGGAGTTCGCGCACGGACCGGCGCGCCCGGCATGCGCGCTCGACATCGCGGCGGGCACCGACGCCGCTGGCCGCTTCGTCGCTTGGCGCTTTGACGAGCACACCAACGCCCACGGGTACGGAGGCGCGCTCGATCCCCGTACGGCCCCGTTCACCTCGGGGCGCAACGCGGTGCCGCCGTATCTGGTCCCTCACATTGCGGTGACGCTGCACATCGAGCCGTCCGAGCTGCGCACCGCGTCATTCCGTTCGCTCGCCGCGGCGGAGAACGTGTTCGCGATCGAGTCGCTCGTCGACGAGATCGCTGCGGCCCGCGGCGAGGATCCGCTCGAGCTGCGCCTGCGCAACACCGCAGACCAGCGCCTGCGCGCGGTGCTCGAGGCGGTCGCCGAGCGCAGCGGCTGGCGTGACCGCCCGCAGGGGAACGGCCACGGGTTCGGTCTCGCCTGCACGCTGTACGCGCACGGTACGTACGTCGCCCAGGTCGCCGAGGTCTTCGTCGCGCCGAATGGCAGGGTCCGGCTCGGCCGGTTCTGGTGCGCCGTCGATCCGGGGCGCGTGATCGACGAGAACGGCGTGCGCAATCAGTGCGAGGGCGCGATCGTCCAGTCGGCATCGTGGACGCTCCTTGAGGAACTGAAGCAGCGTGACGGCCGCGTTGCGACCACCGGCTGGGATACCTATCCGATCGCGACGTTCCGCGACGCGCCGGCGGAGATCGACGTCCACGTGATGGCCACGGCTGGCGAGCCGCCGACCGGGGTCGGCGAGCCACCCGGCGTGCCGGTCGCGGCCGCGATCGCGAACGCGGTCTTCGCGGCGTGCGGCGCGCGGGTGCGTGCCCTGCCGATCAGTCCTGATCGCGTGCGGAGCGCGATTCCCTGAGCGGTCTGGCTGCCTGTCGTTTGACAAGTCAGCCCATTGCGCAAACGATTTCCGAAATGAGGATGCCGAAGCGCGTCGTGCGGCCGACCATCGTCGACGTCGCGCGTGCGGCGCGCGTGCATCCATCGACCGTGTCGCGCGCGCTGAACGCCAGATCTGATGTGTCGCTTCGCGCCGAGACGCGCGAGCGCGTGCGCTCGGCGGCGGAGCGGCTCGGCTACCGGCCGTCGGCGCTCGCGCGCAGCCTGCGCCTCCGGCGCACGCTGACGCTCGGGATGCTCGTGCCTGATATCGCGAACCCGTTCTTCCCGCAGATCATCAAGGGCGCGGAGGAAGTGGCGCACGAGAACGATTACACGCTCGTGCTCTGCAATACGGCGGATGTCCCGGAGCGCGAGGCGACCTACCTGCGCGTGCTGCGCGAGCGCGAGGTCGATGGGCTCCTCGTCGCCTCGACCCGGATGACCGATGCCACGATCGATGCGCTGCGCGACGAGGGTTTTCCGTTCGTTCTCGTGAACCGCTCGAGCAGCGGCGCCGACCTTGCGGTCACGGTCGACGACCGCGGCGCGGCGGCGCGCATGGTCGACCACCTGGTGGACCAGGGCCACCGTCGCATCGCGCACATCGCGGGCCCGCAGAACACGACGACCGGCTTGGGCCGTGCCCAGGGCGCGCGCGAAGCGCTCAGGCGCCGCGGCCTCGGCGCGACGGTGGTCGAGGCCGACGCGTGGTCCGAGCTCGCGGGGTATCGGGCCGCGCGCGGACTTTTCGAGACCGAGCGGCCGAGGGCGATCTTCGGGGCGAACGACCTCATCGCACTCGGCGCGATGCGCGCGGCGCGCGAGCTCGGCCTCCGGGTGCCCGAGGATGTCGCGTTCGCCGGGTTCAACGACATCCCAGCCGCCGCCCTCGTGGGACTCACCACGATCCTGGTCCCGCAGCGGGAGATGGGGGCAGCCGCGGCGCGGCTTCTCATTGCGCGCCTTCGCTCGGAGCGGATCGCCAGGCGGCACGTCGTCCTGCCGACGAGCCTCGTCGTTCGCGGGTCGAGCGCCGCATCGCTCGCGGCGGAGATCGCCTGATGGCGACCGATCGCGTCATCGTGGAGTCTGCGGCGAAGCATTACGGCCGCGGCGGGCTCACGGTCTTCGAAGGTCTCGATCTGGCGGTACGCGACCGCGAGACCCTGTGCATCCTCGGCCCGTCCGGCTGTGGCAAGACCACGTTGCTTCGCGCGATGCACGGCCTCGTGCTGCTCGACGGGGGACAGGTGATCATCGACGGGACGCCGGTCACGCGACCGCGGCGCAACGTCGCCATGGTCTTCCAGCACTTCGGGCTGATGCCGTGGAAGCGCGTCCACGACAACGTCGCGTACGGCCTCGTGCTCGCGGGCCTGCCCCGCGCGACGATCGAGGAGCGCGTACGGCACTACATCGCGCTGGTCGGACTCCAGGGCTTCGAACGCCACTACCCATACCAGCTGTCCGGCGGCATGCAGCAGCGTGTCGGGCTCGCGCGCGCGCTCGCGGTCGAGCCGGACATCCTGCTCATGGACGAGCCGTTCGGATCGCTCGACGCGCAGACCCGCGAGGTCATGCAGGACGAGCTGCTACGGATCTACCAGGAGCTGCCGCGGACGATGATCTTCATCACGCACTCGATCGAGGAGGCCATCGCGCTCGGCGACCGCATCGTCGTGCTGAGCGCGCGGCCTGCCACGGTCCGCGAGACGATCGAGGTGAACATCCCACGCCCGCGCACGGTCGACGCCGTCGTGGCGCATCCCGACTTTGTTTCGCTGCGCGACCGCTGCTGGCGGCTGTTGCGCGCGAACGGGGTCATGGCCTGATGGCAGAGCAGGCGCGGGCAGTCGCCGTCGCACGCCCGGCCGCGGGGCGGCGGCGCCGCCGGCTCCACGCGTCCGACCTCGCGATCCGCGTGGCGTCGGTGGCGGGCGTCTTGATCGTGTGGGAGCTGTTCGGGCCGAATCTCAACAAGCTGATCCTGCGACCGCCGTCCCAGATCGCCGCCGCATTCGTGCAGCTGCTCGAGAACGGAGAGCTCCAGATCGCGGTCACGCAGAGCATGCGGGTGTTCGCGAGCGGGTTCGCGATCGCGGTCGTCGTCGGGCTGCTGCTCGGCGTGGTCACGGGCCGGTCGCGCCTGCTGCTGAACCTCCTCGACCCGTGGGTGAGCGCGCTCTACTCGGTGCCTTCGGTCGCGCTCGTGCCGCTCATCGCGATCGCCTTCCGCTACGACGGAGACGGGCCGCGGATCGCGACCGTTGCGCTCTTCGCCGTCTTCCCGGTGCTCATCAACACGCAGCAGGGCGTGCGCAACATCGACCCGGGACTGCTCGAGGTCGCGCGCGCGTTCTCGTCGAGCGAGCGCCGCCTCTGGCAGGACGTCGTGGTCCCGGCGGCACTGCCGTTCATCCTCGCCGGTGTCCGCCTCGCGATCGGCCGCGCGCTCATCGGCATGATCGTCGCGGAGTTCCTCATCAATCTGTCGGGCCTCGGCTATCTGATCATCGTCTACCAGAACACGTTCCGGATCGACCGCATGTTCGTCCCGGTCATCGTGGTCGCACTCTTCGGCGTCATTCTCATGGGCATCGTCCAGTTCATCGAAGGCCGCGTCGCACCATGGATGCGACGCGAGACCTAGCGGGAGGGGTCGCCATGCAAGCGCTTCGTTCCATCGCGAGCGGTCTCGTCGTGGGTCTCGTCATCGCGTCATGTGGCGGGGGAGGAGGGGGCGGCAGCGCGGCGACGACGGCACCGTCCGTCGCCGCTCAGGCGACCGCGGCGCCGAAGGCGACGTGCGCGGCAACGAGCCTGAAGATGGCCGTGCCGGTCACGCCACCGAATGTCGTCCACCTGCCGCCCTACGTCGCGCAGGAGCTCGGCTTCTTCAAGGACGAGAACCTCACGGTCGAGATCGTTCGGTTCGAGGGCGGCGTCGGGGCGCTGCGCGCGATGGCCGCGGGCGGCGTCGACATCGCCGGCACGTCCAGCGAGCCGCTCGTCACCGCGATCGCCCAGGGCGTCGAGGTGCGCGCCATCGGCACGTACTCGCCGGTGATCAGCCAGGTGTTCGCCGTCGGCGCCGGCATCAAGACCGCGGCCGACATGAAGGGCAAGAAGATCGGCATCCAGGAGCCCGGCGGCTTCGCGGACGCCCTCTCCCGGGCCTACCTCAAGAAGAGCAGCATCGACCCGAAGGACGTCACCTTCGTCACGACGACCACGGCCGCCCGCGTCCAGCAGCTCATCTCGGGCGGCGTGGACTCCGGCATCCTCCACGTCGATCAGGTGCTGACGGTGCAGAAGACCGCGCCGCAGATCACGGTGCTGGCGAACATGTGGGAGGTCCTGCCGGACTATCAGTACGCCGTCTACGCGGCGCCGGCGGCGCAGGCCAACAGCGACAAGTACGAATGCATCATGCGCGCGCTCACGCGCGCGAATCGCGCCATGTACGACCCGGCGCAGCGGGAGAAGATCATCGCGATGGCCGTCCGCGAGACGAAGGCCGAGAAGGCGACCGTCGAGGCGGCCTTCGCCACCCTCGAGAAGGCGAAGGCCTGGCCGCAGAACGACGGCCTGCCGCGCAAGAACATCGAGGGCACGGTCGCCTCGCTCCTCGAGAACAAGCAGATCGACAAGGCGCCGAAGTACGAGGACGTCGTGGACCTTCGCGCGGTCAACAGGGTCGTCGCGCAGCTCGGCAAGAAGGATTGGCCGTACTAGTCATGCCAAAGCTCGTCGACCTCACCCAGCCCTGGGGCGACCGGATGCCGACCTGGCCGCAGTTCGAGGCGATCCAGGTGACGGACATCACGACGCACCACCGCGACGGCAAGTCGACCGTGCTCGTCCGGACGAACATGCACACCGGCACGCACATCGACGCGCCGAGCCACTACTGGCCGACGGGCAAGAGCCTTGGCGAGCTTCCGATCCAGGACCTCTACGGGACGGGCTTGGTGATCGACCTCCGGCCGATCACCAAGCCCTGGGCCTACTACTCGATCGACGACGTCAAGAAGTGCATCCCGAAGGGCGAGGAGATCCGGAGCGGCGACGTCGTCATCCTTTACACCGGCTGGGACCAGTACAACTGGACGAAGCCGACGCGCAACGACGTCACGTACTTCGACCGCCACCCCGGGCCGCAGCCGGAGGTCTGTGACTGGCTGGTCGACAAGGGCATCAAGATGTTCGGCGGCGACCTCGCCTCGATGGATCACTCGCTCCACGTTCGCGTGCGCTACTTCCGGCCGGATCTGGTGAAGGAATACGAGGCCCAGACCGGCAAGCCCATCGACGAGAGCCTGCCGCTGAAGGACTTCGAGCACATCCACTACCACATGGCGAGGGCGGATATCCCGATGCTGGAGAACCTCGGCGGCGAGCTTGCCGAGGTCGCGGGGAAGCGCGTCGACATCGGCGCGTTCCCCTGGCGCTGGGTGAACGGCGAAGGCTGCATCTGCCGCGTCGTCGCGTTCCTGGAGGGATAGGCATGCAGGCACTCGTCCTCACCGCGCCGCACGAATTCGAGATCGGCGACATCCCGAGGCCAGAGCCGAAAGAGAATGAGGTCCTCTGCCGCGTCCGGGCCATCGCGATCTGCGGCACGGACGCCGAGATCGTCGAGGGGTCGTTCAAGGGCCGCTGGCCGAAGGCCTATCCGTTCACCCC
Organism: Candidatus Limnocylindria bacterium; assembly: GCA_046589985.1. Lineage (GTDB taxonomy): Bacteria > Chloroflexota > Limnocylindria > P2-11E > P2-11E > JACDAF01. The sequence goes on from JBKJTV010000019.1 coordinate 11,194, forward strand.
CGGCCACGAATGGTCCGGCGAGGTCGTGAGCGCCGGTCGCGTCGCGCTCGAGTACGGCTTCACGCCCGGCACGCGTGTAGCGGGGACGTCGCACTCCGGTTGCGGCTACTGCCGGATGTGCACGACCGGCCGCTACAACCTCTGCTTCAACTATGGCCGCGAGGACCTCGGCCATCGCCAGTACGGGCACTACACGCAGGGCGCCTACGCGGAGTACGTGGTCCAGACGATCAAGAGCGTGTTCAAGATGCCCGACGCCATGCCGTTCGATGTCGGCGCGCTCTGCGACACCGCGTCGATCGCCCTGCACTCGGCGAAACGGGCGGGCATCGAGCCCGGTGACGTCATCGCATCCGTCGGCTCAGGTGGCATGGGTCTGCTCGTCGCGATGTGCGCGAAGGCGCTCGGCGCCGCGCGAGTCATCGTCGTCGGCGGCGGCAAGCGCCTGGAGCGCGCGCACGGCCTCGGCTTCGAGACCGTCGACTACCACTCCGGCGACCCGGTCGCCGCGGTGCGCGAGCTCACCGGCGGAAGGGGCGTCGACGCGGCCGTGGACTCGGCGGGCACAAGTGACTCGATCCGCCAGGCGATCGGCGTGCTCCGCAAGGGTGGTCGTGTCGCATTCACCGGGATCCCGAAAGATCCGGTGCAGATCGACATGCAGAAGATCGTCCTCGAGGAGCTCGACCTTCACGGCGTGCGCGCGAATCGCAACACCATGGAGGAGGTCATCCCGCTCATCGCCGACGGCCGGATCCCCGCGGCGAAGCTCGTCACGCACCATTTCAAGCTCGCCGACTTCAAAGAGGCTCTGCGCACGTTCAACGAACGGATCGATGGCGCGCTAAAGGTCATCGTCGAGCCATGAGCCTGCCGCTCGAGATGACGGCCGTCGTCTTCGACCGGCCCAACGAGTTCGCGATACGAACGGTCCCGACGCCGCGCCCGGTCGCGGGTCACGTGCTCGTGCGCGTGGCGGCCTCGATGGTCTGCGCGACCGACCGGAAGATCCTCGCGGGCGCGTTCCCCGGCACGAGCTTCCCGCACATTCCGGGTCATGAGTTCGCCGGCGAGATCATGGCGCTCGGTCCGGGGGTCGACGGGCCGCCGACGGGCACGCGCGTCGGGGTCGAGGTGCATGTCGGCTGCGGCTCCTGCGCCCGCTGCGGTGAAGGTCTGTACAACCTCTGCCTCAACTACGGGAAGCGCGAGACGGGCCACGCCCACATCGGTTTCACCAGCGCCGGGGGTCTCGCGGAGTACGCGAGCGTGCCGGCGGCCGCGCTCCACGTCCTGCCGGCCACGGTCACGCTGGAGGACGGAGCCTGGACCGACAACCTCGGCGTCGCGCTCTGGGCCCTCGAGCGCGGCCGCCTCGTCGTCGGCGAGCGCGTCGCGATCGTCGGACCGGGGGCCATCGGCCTGTGCGCCGCGCAGCTCGCTCGCGCACTCGGCGCGTCCGAGGTGATCCTCGTCGGACGCGGCGAGCGGCTGGCCCGGGCGAAGGCCTTCGCGGACACCATCGCCCTGGATGCGCAGCCGCTGTTCGGCACGATCGATCTGGTCGTCGAATTCGCCGGGACCGCGGATGCGGCGCGGGACGCGATCAGGCTGGCCCGCCGCGGTGGCCGCGTCGTGCTCGGCGGTGCGACGGGCCAGGGCGTCGAGCTGTCGGGGCTCGAGCTGTCCACGATCGTGCGCGGACATCTCGACGTGCTCGGCACCGTCGCGAATCCGAAGCGCGTGTCGGGCCGGGCGCTCGCGCTCCTCGCCGACGGAACGATCGATGTCCGGTCGCTCACCACGCACCACTTCCCGCTCACGCGGTTCGCGGATGCGTGGGCCACCTTCACTGAGCGCCGCGACGGCGCGATCCGCGTGATGCTGCGACCGCAGGAGAGATGATGGACAAGGCCACCGCGCTGGATCTCTATCGCGTCATGCGGACCATCCGCCGCTTCGAGCAGCGCTCGACGACGCTCTTCGGCGAGAACAAGATCTGGGGGACGATCCACTCGTACGCCGGCGAGGAGGCGATCGCCGCGGGCGTCTGCGAGCACCTCCGCGACGATGACTGGATCACGTCGACGCACCGCGGCCACGGACACTGCATCGCGAAGCGCGCCGAGCTCGGGAGGATGTTCGCCGAGCTGCTCGGGCGCGAGACCGGCTATTGCCGCGGGCGCGGCGGCTCGATGCACATCGCCGACACGTCCAAGGGCAACCTGGGCGCGAACGGCATCGTCGGCGGTGGCATCCCGATCGCCACCGGTGCGGCGCTCACCGCGAAGCAGCTGGGCACCGACCAGGTCGCTGTCTCGTTCTTCGGCGACGGCGCGGCGAACCAGGGCACGTTCCACGAGTCGCTCAACATCGCGGCGATCTGGAAGCTGCCAGTGATCTATGTCTGCGAGAACAACCAGTACGCCGAGAGCTTTCCGGTGAAGAAGGCCTTCGCGATCGACGACATCTCGAAGCGTGCGGAGGGCTACGGGATGCCCGGCGTGCGGGTCGACGGACGCGACGTGCGCGCGGTCTACGACGCGGCCGGCGAGGCGATCGCACGCGCGCGGCGCGGCGAGGGGCCGACGCTGCTCGTCGCCGAGTCCTATCGCCACGAAGGCCACTACTACGGCGACCCGCGGAAGTACCAGACCAAGGAGGAGATCGACGGCTGGAAGACCCAACACGATCCCGTCGCCGACGCCCGGACGTGGATCGCAGCCGATGGCCTCGCGTCCGCTGCCGAGCTCGACGCGATCGACCGTGCGATCGACGACGAGATGGAGCGCGCCGTCGCGTGGGCGGAGCAGGGCGAGCCCGCCACGCCGATCGGACCGGAGGAGATCTATGCAAGTCACTAGTCCGTCCGGCGACGCACCGAGCGCGGCGCCCGATGACGTCCCCACTCGCGAGATGTTCTACGCGGAGGCGCTGAACGACGCGCTGCGCATCGAGATGGCGCGCGATCCGCGAGTGCTCGTGCTCGGCGAGGACATTGCCGAGCACGGCGGCGCGTTCCAGGTGACCGCGGGGCTGCTGGCCGAGTTCGGCCCCGAGCGCATCCGCCAGACGCCGATCAGCGAGCTCGGCCTGGTCGGCACCGCGGTGGGCGCGGCCCTCACCGGCCTCCGCCCGGTCGCAGAGCTCATGTACATCGATTTCTCGGGCCTCGCGATCGATCAGATCGTGAATCAGGCCGCGCAGAACCGCTTCATGTTCGGGGGCCAGGCGCGGGTCCCGCTCGTCGTGCGCACGCAGGGCGGCTCCGGTCGCGGTAACGCGGCGCAGCACTCGAAGTCGCTCGAGGCCTGGTTCACGCACGTGGCCGGGCTCAAGGTCGTCATGCCGGCGACGCCGGCGGACGCGAAGGGCCTCCTCGCCGCCGCCATCCGCGACGACGACCCGGTCATGTTCATCGAGCACAAGCTGCTCTACCGCACGAAGGGCCCGGTGCCGACCGGCGAGCATCTCGTGCCGCTCGGCAGGGCGGACATCAAGCGTCCCGGGCGCGACCTCACCATCGTGAGCTGGTCGCGCGAGGTGCTTTTCTCGCTGGAGGCCGCAACGAAGCTCGCGGCGGACGGCATCGAGGCGGAGGTCGTCGATCTCCGCACGCTCGTGCCGCTCGACCGCGAGACCATCCTCGCCTCCGTGCGCCGCACGCACCGGCTCCTCGTGGTGCATGAGGCGATCAAGCGCGGGGGCTATGGCGGCGAGATCGCGGCCATGGTCGCGGAGGAGGCGTTCGATCACCTCGACGCGGCGCCGAAGCGGCTCGCCGGCGTCGACACGCCGATCCCCTACGCGCAGCATCTCGAACGGGGCGTCGTGCCCCAGGTCGAGGACATCGTTGCCGCGGCGAAGGCGCTCGTCGGAAGGTGAACAGGCACGACGTCGTGGTCGCGGGCGCGGGGCACAACAGCCTGGTGTGTGCCGCGTACCTCGCGCGCGCCGGGCTTCGCGTGCTCGTGCTCGAACGCGCCGACCGCATCGGCGGCGACGCGACCACGGAGGAGGCGACGTTGCCGGGCTTCCGCCACGACATGTGCGCCAGCGCGCACACGGTCTTCCAGTCGAGCCCCATCATGCGGAACGACGAGCTCGAGCTGGGCCGCTACGGGCTCCGCTACCTCTTCCCCGATCCGGTCGCCGTGATGCCGTTCGCGGATGGCCTCTGCCTGACCATGTGGCGCGACCGGGCGCGCACGCGCGCCGAGGTCGCGCGCTACAGCGAGCACGACGCGGCCGCGTACGACCGGCTCCTCGCGGACTGGGACCGCATCAGGGCGCCGCTCGGCGCGCTCCGCTACACACCAGGCGCCACTCGCGCGGACGAGACCGCCGCGCTCGAGGCCGCGGGCGGCGCGGAGGCGGTCCGCTGGCGCGATGCGAGCGCGGTGGAGCTCATCCGCGAGCGCTTCGAGGACGAGCGCGTGCGCGCGTTCTTCCTCTGGCTCTCGCTCATGACGATGACCTGGGTCGACCGCCCGGGGAGCGGCCTCAACCTCCTCTCGCTCACGGCGGGACGCCAGACCTTCTCGTGGACGACCGCGGAAGGGGGATCCGGTGCGTTGCCGGAGGCGCTCGCGCGGATCGTCGTCGAGCACGGCGGCGAGGTGCGCACGGGGAGCGAGGTCGCGCGCGTCGTCGTGGAGCGCGGTCGCGCCGTCGGTGTGGCCACCGTGGACGGTGTCGTCCATCGGGCCGAGCGGGCCGTCGTCTCGACGATCCACCCGCAGCAACTGCAGCAGCTCGTGCCCGCCGGCGTGCTCGGTGACCGCTTCGCACGTCACGTCCTGGGCTGGCGGACGAACGTGACGATGTTCGTGACGCATTACGCGCTCGACCGCGCTCCGCTCTACCGCACGACAGCGGGCGAGATACCGGCGGTCGCGGGAGCCGTCGCGCGCTCGACCGACGACGTGCTCGCCACGCTCGACGCATTCCGCGCCGGCGAGGTCCGGACCGAGCGCGCGCCGCTCCTCTGTATCTCCGCGTCCGCGGTGGATCCCACGCGCGCTCCCAGAGGGAAGCACACGCTGAAGCTCGTCGGCTTCCTCCCGTACGGCCTCCGTGACGGCGGACCCGAGCGCTGGGACGCGATCAAGCAGGACGTGTCTGACGCGCTCTTCGAGGAGTACCTCGGGCACGTCAGCGGGATCACTCGAGCAAGCGTTCTCGCATCGACCGTCGAGAGCCCGCTCGACCTCGAGCGGCGCAACCCGCACAACTACCGCGGCTCGTGCCACGGCGGCGACGGATCCGACCTGCTCGAGCATCGCCTCGAGCTGCCCGGCCTCTATCAGACGGGCTCGACGAGCGGCGGAGGCGCGTCGGTGAGCGGAGCACCCGGGCGGAACTGCGCGCAGGTCCTGCTCGGCGATCTCGGCCTGCGCTTCGAGGACGCGCAGCGGCCGGCGCACGTGTCGGCGGGCGCGTGACCGTGACGCGCGTGATCCTTCCGAAGCTCGGTCTCACGATGGACGAGGGCCGTCTCGTCGCGTGGCACAAGAGCGAGGGCGACACCGTCGCGGAAGGCGACGTCCTCTTCGAGGTCGAGACCGATAAGGCGACGATGGAGGTGCCCGCCGCGTCCTCCGGGATCCTCCGCAGGATCTTCGCCGCGGTCGACGATGTCGTGCCGGTGGCGACGGTGGTCGCGCTCATCGCGGATACGGCTGATGAACCGCTGGACGACGAGGCCGGGTCGGCGACGTCGGGGTCGTCTGGCGCCGGAGCTTTTGCTACGGCTGCTGGTAGCACCTTCTCTGCGCACGAGCCGCCTTCGGCGTCTCGACCCGGCGCTGCGCCGACCCCGACGTCGCCTTCTACAACATCGCCCTCGTCATCGTCGCCGGCGTCCTCATCCACTTCCTCGGATCGTCTCCTCGTGTCACCCGCCGCGAAGCGTCGTGCAGCGGAGCTCGGTGTCGACCTGGCGTCTCTCCAGGGTTCAGGTCCCGGTGGCCGCATCCAGATCGAGGACGTCGAGAAGGCGGCCGGAGCGGGCACCGCCGGCGAGCGGCGCGTCCCGCTCACACGCATGCGGAGGGCGATCGGTCAGGCCATGACGAAGTCCGTGCGGGAGGCGCCTCAGTTCGCGCTCTCGCGCGACGTCGACATGACCGCCGCGAACGACGCGCGGAAGAAGGCGGGTGCCTCGTACACGGACATCATCGTGTCCGCGGCGGCGCGCGCCCTCCGCGATCACGAGCGGCTGCGCGCGCGGCTCGACGGCGACGCGGTCGTCATCTCCGATCGTGTCCACATCGGGATCGCGGTCGCGCTCGACGACGGCCTGATCGTGCCCGTTCTGCGTGACGCGGACACGAAGGACCTCGCGACGATCGCGGAC
>JBKJTV010000134.1:0-6495 GCA_046589985.1 Candidatus Limnocylindria bacterium
CGTAGCAGGCGACGCCGGTGACCTGCGTCAGCAGCTTGTCCATGTTGCGCAGCAGCGCGCCGCCGCCCGAGAGGACCATGCCCTTGTCGATGACGTCGGAGGCGAGCTCGGGCGGCGTCTCCTCGAGAACGGCCTTCACCGCGGTCATGATCTGCTGGAGCACGGGCTCGATCGCTTCCGTGATCTCGTTGCTGCCGACCGTGATGGTGCGCGGCAGGCCGGCGATGAGGTCGCGGCCGCGGACCTCCATGGTGAGCTCGGGATCCATCGGGAGCGCGGAGCCGATCTGGATCTTCACTTCCTCCGCGGTGCGCTCGCCGATCATGAGGTTGTAGCGCTTGCGGATGAAGTTCGCGATCGCCTCGTCGAAGCGGTTGCCCGCGGCTCGCACGCTGCGCGAAACGACGATCCCGCCGAGCGAGATGACCGCGATCTCCGCGGTCCCTCCGCCGATGTCGATGATGAGATTGCCGCTCGGCCCGCTGATCGGGATGTTCGCGCCGATCGCCGCGGCGAGCGGCTCCTCGATGAGATGCGCTTGGCGCGCGCCCGCGCGGACCGCGGCGTCCTTCACCGCTCGACGCTCGACGCTCGTGACACCGGATGGGACACAGATCATGAGCTCGGGGTGGAAGATGCGGATGCGTCCGCAGACCTTGTCGATGAAGTGGCGGAGGAGATGCTCGGTGATGACGTAATCCGCGATGACGCCATCGCGCATGGGGCGTAGCGCGGTGATGTTGCCGGGCGTTCGGCCGAGCATGAGCCGCGCTTCCTCGCCCACCGCGACGATGCGCGGATACTTCGAATCAGCGTCGTGGGCCAGCGCGACCACCGAAGGCTCGGTGAGGACGATGCCCTTGCCGCGAACGTAGACGATGACGTTCGCCGTGCCGAGGTCGATGCCGATCTGACGAGCGCCGAACACGAGTTGAGTCTAGGTGGAACGGGACCTGGTCAATCTCCCGGAGCGGATGAAACAACGGGGAAGAGGTAGACGCGGCGGATGAGCGCGCTGACGCGATCGATCGCGATCACGACGACGAGCGTCACGAGGAGGGCCGTGAGCAGCAGGTCATACCTCAGAAGCTGGATGTACCCCAGCAGGTAGTACCCGATCCCGCCCGCACCGACGAAGCCCATGATCGACGACGCCCGCACGTTGTACTCGAACATGAAGAGCACCTGCGCCACGATCCCGTTCGCCGCCTCCGGAACGACCGCGTAGCGGGCAAGCTGGAGGCGGCTCGCGCCCACGCCGCGGATCGCCTCGATGACCTCCGGATCGACCGCATCGAACGTCTCGTACAGCAGCTTGCCGAGATAGCCGAGCGAGTAGAGGGCTACGGCGAGCGCGCCTGCAGCCGGACCGAGGCCCACGGCCACCACGAACACGATCGCCCAGAAGAGCGAGGGGACGGTACGGACGACGGCCAGGAGGAGCTTGACGGGGCCTGTCGTGGCCGGGCCGAAGAGGACCGGACTGGCAAGGAGTGCCAGCGGAAGTGCGACGACCGTGCCGAGGACGGTCCCCACGAACGCCATCTCGATCGTCTCGATCATCGCGCCCGCGAGCGTCGGCAGGCTCGAGGGGTCAGGCGGGAAGAGCGACGCGGCAAATTCGCCAAGGTTGCGGACGCCCCGGCCGAGGCGAGCCGCGTCGAGCAGGCCGATCCGGCCGAGCGAGAGCACGAGGAGGCCCGCGACCGCGGTCCACGCCAAAGGGGAGAGCGCCGAACGCAACGTCACCGGCCGAGCGCCTCCGTGATCTCGGCGATCGCGACCGACCCTGTCCGTACGTCTACGACCTTGACGCCGTCGCGGAGCACGATCGCCCGATCTGCGTGATCGCGAACGATCGAGTGCTCGTGTGTCGTCATCACGACGGCGACGCCGTCGTCGGCGACCTGTCTCACCAGACGCATGATCTCGCCGGTCGTGAGCGGATCGAGCTGCGAGATGAACTCATCCGCGAGCAGGACCTGCGCGTCCTGGAGCAGCGCACGAGCGATCGCGACACGCTGGCGCTCGCCACCGCTGAGCGTGTACGCCTTCTCGCGCAGCTTGTGCCCGATGCCGAGGCTCTGGGCGACCCTTTCGGCGCGCCGCTCGAGCTCGGGCGTGCCCAGCCGGATGAGCCCGACCGCCCCACGCCGCGCGAGCGCGCCGACCAGGATGTTGTCGAGCACGGACAACGAGCGCACGAGGCCGAGCTGCTGGGGGATGTACGCGATGCGCGGGTCGAGGGCACCACGGCCGGCGCGCACGGGCTCACCGGCCACACGCACGCTGCCACTCCGGCACGCGAGCAGCCCCCGGCAGAGCCTCAGCAGGGTGGACTTGCCGCTGCCGCTCGTGCCGAGGATGGCGAGGATCTCGCCGCTCTGAGCCTCGAGGGACACGTCGCGCAGGACGGGACGTCCCCGCCGGTACGCGTATGAGAGCCGCTCGACGACGAGCGCCTGCGGCGCGTTCAACGTTTGGGCGTCAGCGGAGTCGTTCGACGAATGCGAGCTGGGTGATCTCGAGGTACCTGTCGAGTGCGGCGAGGTGCTCCTTCGCGTTCGTTTCCTTGAAGCCGACGAAGATCCCCGAGATGAACTTGCGCATGAGCGGCCGCCGTTCCGGGGCGTTCAGGGACAGGAGCGCGTCCTTCAGGCTGCTGCGATCAGACGCGCTCAGGTCCTTTGCGAAGAGGACGGCGTGCGACGGCACCGGCCCCTGCTGCTCGATGATCTTCGTGTTGTCGAGCACTTCCCGGTAGAGCTTCTCCGAGACGTCGCCGGCGATGACGCTCACGTCGACCTGCCCGGACTTGAGCGCCTCCCAGGCCTGCTGGTAGCCGCCGGGCAGCGAGACCTCGCCGAAGAACGTCTTCGGGTCCGCCTCCCTGCCAGGGGCCGAGGTGATGAGGCCGAGCTCGACCATCCGCGCGACGGGAGCGACGTAGCCTGACGTGGAGAGCGCGCTCGTGAGCGCGGCCTTCTTGCCGCGCAGGTCGGCGAGCTTGGTCGCCGGGCTGTCCTTCCGGACGACCCAGTAGGAGAAGTAATACGGCTCCTCGACCTTGCTCTGGCCGATGACGACCTCGCGGATCTCCGCGAGGGCGACCTCCGCGCCAGCGTGCTTCACGGCAAGGGACGCGGGCCACGCGCTCATGAACGCGGCCTGCGCGTGGCCGAAGCGGAGCGCCTCGACGACGCCGGCGTACGTCGTCGGGAAGATGATCTGGACCTCGCGACCGAGCTTCTGAGCCAGGTACTCACGCAGCTCCTTTGCGTCCGCGGAGAGCGTCTCTGGCGTGGCCGTGGGCTGGACCGCGATGACCATCTTCGCGGGCGTGGCGGCACCGCCGGGCTGGGGTCCGGGAGCGCACGCAGCGAGGACGACAGCGATCGCGAGGAGCAGCGCGCCGATCCGCGTGCGATACATGGACTTCTCCTATCGTTCAGCCGGGGCGACCCGGGGGCCGTCCCCTCTCTTAGGCGAGCCTAATATATTCCGACCCAGGAGGTCAACAATGGCGAGCTCACCGGCGAGCGAGGAGTACCTGCAGGTCATCTACACGCTCGCCGACGAGGGTGCCAGCGTCATCGCCGCTCGCATCGCCGAATTCCTCGGGGTCTCGGCGCCGGCCGTCTCGGAGATGCTCCACCGCCTCGAGCGTGAGGGCCTCATCACGATCAGCGACCGGCACGAGGTCCGCCTCACGGCCGAAGGGCAGACGGCAGCGAACACGGTCGTGCGGCGGCACCGCCTCATCGAGCGATTCCTCGTGGACGTCCTCGGCTACGAGTGGTGGAAGGTCCACGACGAGGCCGAACGACTCGAGCACGCGCTGTCGCCGGAGATGGAGGAGCGCATCCGGCGCGTCCTCGGCGACCCGACCACCTGCCCCCACGGCAACCCGATGCCCGGCGTACGCGCCGCGCCGACCCGCACGCTCGGCTCGCTCGCCGCGGGGCAGTCGTCCGTGATCGAGCGGATCCCCGATCAGTTCGAGCACGAGCCGGGCTTCCTCGAGTACCTCGAGACCGTCGGGCTCCGGCCCGGCGCGACCGTGACGGTCATCGATCAGGCGAACGGTGGCCTTCGCGTATCGATCGACGGCGGAACGCGTGAGGTGCGCGCCGACTGCGCGCAGAAGGTGTGGGTACGGGCCTGATGGGAACGATCTACGTCCAACCGGATCCGGTGGACGGCACGTTCACCGCCCACGTCCTCGAGCTGCCGGGGTGCAACGCGCGTGGCGGCTCGCGGGAGGACGCGGTCGCGAAGGTGAAGCAGAGCTTCCGCGATTACCTGGCGCTCCTCGCCTCGCGCGGCATGTCCGTGGACCACTGGAAGGAGCTCGACGTCGACACGTTCGAAGTGAAGGAGCCGCCGGTGCGGAACGTGTTCCCGGAGGAGTTCCGCGCGATGGACGAGCACGAGCTCCGCGACTTCCTGCATCAGATGGAGGCATCGCGCTCCGCGCTGCTCTCCGTCGTGCGCGGGCTCTCCGCTGAGGAGCTGGAAAAGCAGCCGACGCCGGCGATGTGGAGCGTGCGCGAAGCGCTCGAGCACGTCATGGAGACCGAGGTCGCGCTCCTCGCGAAGCTCGAGAAGTGGCCGGCGAACGAATTCGCCACCCTGCAGGCCGTGCACCGCATGGCCTTCCAGCGGTTCACGGTCATGGACCCCGAGGACACCGCGATCGACCACGAGATCCAGGGGCGGCGCTGGAGCACGCGGAAGGTCATGCGGCGGATCCTCGAGCACGAGTACGAGCATCTCGGTCACATCAAGGAGATCGTCGCCGCACTGGGGTCGGACCGCCCGCCGGAGTGACCGCTACGCGCGCTCCCGCGCCCAGGCGGCCGCGCGGCCGACGTGGCGCTCGATGAGGCCGCGCTGGTCGGCGCGGACCTCGGGGAGCTCCTCGGGCCGGAACCACCGCAGCTCGGCGAGCTCACCTGAGAGACGCTCGGTTCCGCCGGTCACGCGGTACGGGTAGACGAGCTCGATGCGCGCCCAGCGATAGCCGGCCTCCGCCTCGAGCAGCGGGCCGACCTCGACGGCGAGCCCGGTCTCCTCCTCGATCTCACGGCGAAGGGCATCCTCGAGCGCCTCGGCGCGCTCGATGAACCCGCCGAGCAGGCGCCAGCGCGGCGAGCCAAAGGTGTGCCGCGCGAGAAGCACGCGCCCGTCCGCATCCACGCCGATCCCGACGACCCCGACCAGGAACTTCTGGTGCGCCGCCGTCATGAAGCGTCGCTGCCACCGGACCGGGAAGAGATTGAAGACGACTGCAAGAACGCGCATCAACACGAGAGCAGATTAGTGGCCGCGCGGCGCGCATTGCCGAGCGGGCGGGACTGAGCCGGCCGCAGCCGGCGAAGGCGTCGAATCGTTTGAGATCGCAGGCCGTGATGAAGCCTGCCGGGGAGGCAAGGCGCCCGCGCGCCCCGCTGCCTATACGAGCTAGTAGATGCCGATCGCGACGATGCCGTGTGCCTTGGGCACCGGGACCTTCTGCACGACCTGGCGCGTCTTCACGTCGATGACGTTCACCATGCCGTCGATGTTGCTCGTCGCGAGCACGCGGTCGCCGAGCGGGTCGTACGTCATGTGGAAGACGTGGCGCCCGAGCGGAGTGTCGCCCACGATCTTGCGGCTCTTCCAGTCGACCCACAGGAGCGACGCGCCCTGCATGCCCTTCTCCGCGCTCCAGTGGCTCGAGATGAGCATGATCGACTTATCGGGGAGGAAGTACTGGCCGTCCCGGTTCGCCTTCATGCCGTGGAACGGGTAGCGACCCGGGAAACGGATCGTCTCCTTCACCGCCCTCGTCACGGGGTCGTAGATGACCATGCGGTCCGACGGCTTCTCGAGGAAGCCGGAGGATGAGGACCAGAGCTCGCTGAAGTCAGGCGTGAAGTAGACATCGTGCACGTCGCCGACCTTCACGTTCGTGATCTTGTTCGTCTCGAGGTCGTACATCCGCAGGTGATCGAGCGCAGTCGTGTTCGTGAGAGTGAACCAGAGCTCGGTCGGCTTCGCGGGGTCCATGACGGTCACGTGTTGCGGTGTGCCGACCACTATCGGTGACATCTTCCAGGAGCCGACCTCGATCTTGCCGAGGAAATTGTCCCGCTCGTGAGCGGTGTAGATCCAGCGGGAGTCAGGGCTCCAGGTGATCCCATGAGGCGTCTTGCCGACCGGGAAGCGCGCGATCTCCTTCATCGCGAGCGGGTCGATGATCGAGACCTGATTGCTCGAGCGCTGCGCGACGGCGACGTACCTGCCATCCGGCGAGATCGAGACGTTGTGCGGCCAGCCGCCCTGCGGGATCTTCTTCACGACCTCGAAGCCCGTGGCCGCGGTCCCCTCGAGGACCCAGACCTCGCCGGTCCCGCCCGAGTACGGGCCCTCGGAGGCGACCGCGGCCACGGGCTTCGAGGTCGTGAAGAAGATCCCGCAGGGCGGCTGGCCGCACAACGTCTCGATCTCGCC
>JBKJTV010000228.1:0-3037 GCA_046589985.1 Candidatus Limnocylindria bacterium
GGCCTGGCCGGGCTGCTCACCTTCACGCTCGGGCTGCTCCAGGGCCTTCGCCGCTTCTACTGGCTGGGGGCGGACCTCATCGCGCCGACGAAGGCGCCGTTCACCCCCGTACCGAGGAGGACGAGGATCGTGCCTGCAAGCAGCCGCGTGAATGACTGCGCGATGAGGTCCGCCCCCAGCCAATAGAAGCGGCGAAGGCCCTGGAGCAGCCCGAGCGTGAAGGTGAGCAGCCCGGCCAGGCCCAGCGTCACACCAAGGAGCGAGGCGGCGAGCGCGGGGACGCCGATCACTCCCGAGAGCGGCACGGCGAGGATCGCGATGAACATCGAGAGTGGCGCGGCGAGCAGCACGATGCGGCGCAGCCAGCGTCGCACGAAGACGTGGAGCGCGGCCTCGTCGTCGCGGGCGCGATATTGCGCGGCGAGCTTCGCGGTGGCCGCCTGAATGACCTGCGTGCTGATCGCCTCGATGACGAGCACACCGAAGAGCTGGGTGAGGAGCGCGAACTCATCGGGACGGAGCAGGCGAGCCATGACGAACTGGTAGCCGAAGGCGAGCGCGTTCGCGACGCCGGTCGTGACGTAGAGAAAGACCTCTGAACGCGCCGAGAACAGCCTCTGGCGCACCGGCTCGCTTAGGTCCTCGAGGGTTCGGGTGGCGCGCTATCGCTCGCGGCATTGCGCAGGCGCCACAGTCGCGCGAACGTCCGGATGTAGGCGCGCCCGAGGCGCAGCACGCGCGCCTTCGAGCTACCAGACCGGCGTGGCGCGTAGTGGAACGGGACCTCGACGATGCGCCAACCGCTCTTGTAGGCACGGACGAGGAGCTCGATCAGGACGTCGAAGTCGCCCGCGGTCGCGTGCAGTTCCCGGGCATCCGCCGCGGGATAGATGCGGAATCCGCTCGACAGATCGTGGACCGGAAGCGCGAGGCCGCGCGCGAACACGACGTTGAGAATTCGGCTGAGGACCCAGCGGGAGCGGCTCATCGCCGCAGTACCACCCTTGACATACCGCGAGGCGATGCCGATCGTGCGGGGCGCCCTGGCGGCCCAGAGCGTCTCGATGACCTCAGGCTCGTGCGACAGGTCGGCATCCATCGTGACGACGTACTCGCCTGCCGCCTGCTGCAGGCCTCTGCGCATGGCCTCTCCGTAGCCGCCTGAGGACACGACGATCACCCGCGCTCCCTGCAGCTCCGCTTCCGCGGCGGTGCCGTCGCTCGACCCGCCATCGATGACGAGGATCTCGCCGCGCAGGGCGAGCGTCCGAAGCGTGTCGACCAGTGCGGGGATCACCAGCCGCAGGTTCTCGCGCTCGTTCAGCGTCGGAATGACGATCGAGATGTCGGCCTGGCTTGTCATCCGGACGAATGATGGCGGCTGCGGGCTAGGCCGTGGCCCGTGCCCCTGGAGCGACCGCTAGGAAATTGCTGAGGAGCTCGTCGAACTCCGGCGCCTCGTACTCCTCGATGCGGCCGTGGTCCGCGAGATCGGCGATCCGCGGGTCGATCGGGATCCGCGCAAGAAGCGGCGCGTTCGCGGCCACGACGAGCTTCAGCCCCTGCGACGGACCGAACACTTCGAGCCGCTCGCCGCTGGGCGTCGTCACGTAGGCCATGTTCTCGACGATGCCGAGGATGTCGCCGCCGAGCTGCTTCACCAGCCGTACCGCCTTCGTGACGACCATCGTCGCGAGGGCCTGCGGGGTCGTGACGAGGATGACGCCGGCGACCGGCAGTGCCTGCATCACCGTGAGCGGCGCGTCGCTCGTGCCTGGCGGCAGGTCGACGATGAGGAAGTCGAGCTCGCCCCAGCGGACATCCGTATAGAACTGCCGGATCGCGCCCGAGATCATCGGACCGCGCCAGATGACGGCCTCTTCCTCCCCCGGAAGCAGCAGGTTCATGGACATGATCGGGATCCCCCCGCGCGATCTCGGGGGTTCGAGGGTCTGCGTTCCCGGCACGACGCCCGGCTTCTCCCGCACCCCGAACATGCGCGGGATCGACGGACCCGTGATGTCCCCGTCGAGGACACCGACGCCGTAGCCACTTCGCTTCAGGCCGACCGCGAGAAGGCCGGCGACGAGGGACTTCCCGACGCCACCCTTCCCTGACATCACGGCAATGACGTGCTTGATCCCGGCCTGCCCGGTGGCGAGTCCGCGAGGGCCGCCGGCTCCGGCCGGTGCCGCCATCTTCGATGCGTCGGGGAGACCCTCGGGCAGCTTGCCCGTCTGGGCGAGCACGTTGAGATCCCGGAGCAGCTCGTTCACGTCGACACGTCCACCGCCATGTCCGGTCGCGCCGGCCAGGATCGTCTCGCTCTTGCTGATCGCGCAGGACGCGCACGAGAGCCCGTAGCGCGCGAAGATCCGCGCAGCGTCGGGCCACTGTTCAACGACGGCCGCGATGGTCATGTCAGGCGTGATCTGGATGGTGGTGGCCAGGACGGACCTCGCTTTCCGTCCTCAGTCTACGGTGCCTACACCGCGATGCCGAGGAAGCGCACGAAGCCCAGCACCGCGAAGAACATCGCGATGCCGATGAAGACCATGACGGGGTTCAGGATGCCCTCCGTCTTGTTCGCCTCGGCCATGAGGTCGGTCGCGCCGACGTAGAGGACCGACCCGGTCGCGATGGCGAGCACGTACGGCGCGAGTCCGCCGACGGCGCCTGCCACGACGACGCCCACGAAGGTCGCGACGGCGAGGATGGCCGACGCGCCCAGCGCCCAGCGCCTGCTCGTTCCGGCGACCTTCATGACCGACGCGATCGTGAACCCTTCAGGGAGCTTGTGCAGCATGATCGCCGCAAAGACGAGGACACCGAGCCCGGGGCTGGTGAGGAATGCCGCACCGATGGCCGCCCCGTCCATGAACGCGTGCAGGCCGAGCCCGACGATCGCCGTGCTCGCCATATGCGTGTCCACGACCTCGCTGCCATGCGTCTCCTCGCCGAAGTGCAGATGCGGAGAGACGACGTGCTCGAAGAAGTGGATGAGCAGATAGCCGCCGAGGATGTAGATCGGCGCAGC
>JBKJTV010000233.1:0-6514 GCA_046589985.1 Candidatus Limnocylindria bacterium
CGGGTACGACGGCCCCCTTGCGGCTCTTTCGTCCGTCGCGAATCCGGCGATCGATCGCGAGCGAGAGATCGAGCACTTCTCCACCCGTGTCGTCGTCGGCCCGCGGCCTGCGCCACATCGCGCTGGGACCGCCCGCCCTTGGGTAGAGCTACGCGTGCCGATCCTGCTCGGTGGCCACGACGCACGCGCCGGCCTCGCTGAGGTCGAGGCGCGGGTGCTGGCGAACCGTCTCGGGACGTGGGTCCTCGGCGATCTCGTCAGCCATTTCGAGCAGGAGTCGAGGCGTCCGGCGATGGTCCTCCAGTCCGACCGGGACTGGCAGGAGGGGCTGCGCGACGCGCTCGCGCGCATCGGTGCGGCGGCCTGCGCGGGTGTTCGCGCCGGATCGCGCATCGTCGTCGTCGAGGATCAGAGCGTCACCGAGGAGGGGCGCTCGTGGATCGATCCGCTTCTCGTCGTGGCGACCGTCCACCGCGCGCTCCTGGGCCAGCCCTCGCGTTCGGGCTCGCTCCGCCGCGATTGTGCGCTTGTCCTCGCGGCGGGGAACGTCCGCAACCTGCACGACCTGATGGTCGCGCTCGGGCTCGGCGCAGATGCCGTCGCGCCGTACCTGATGCTCGAGCACGCCATCGCGAGCGGCGACCCGGATGCTCCTGCGAACCTCGTCGAGGCGCTGCGCAAGGGGATCGAGAAAGTGATCTCGACCCTCGGCATGCATGAGCTGCGCGGGTACGGCCGGGCCTTCTCGGCGATCGGGCTGTCGCCTGATGTCGCGCGCCTCCTCGGCGTACGGACCTTCGCGGCGAGCGACGGTGCCGGGATCGGCTGGTCCGAGCTCGAGCGGGATGGTGAGGAGCGCGCGCGCCTGCTCCGCGAGCGCACGCCCGCGCGTCTCGAGCACCCCTTCCGCCTGTATCCGCGCATCTGGAAGGCCGCCCTCGCCGCCGCGAACGGTGAGGGGACCTACGGCGCCTACGCGGCGAAGCTCGAGGAGCTCGAGCGCGAGCACCCTGTGGCGCTGAGACACGTGCTCGACCTGCGCATAGGCCACCGGGCGCCCGACACGGTCCAGCCGGCGCCCGACATGGTCCAGCTGGTGGCGGACGACGGGTCTGTCGCCGAAGGGGAGTGGGGGGGCCAACCCCGAGGCGACGGACCCTCGTCCGCCGCATGGGACGGTGTGCCTACGCCCGCGGACACACGCGTCGGCCCGCACGAAGCGCCGTTCTACATCTCGAGCATGTCGTTCGGCTCGCAGGGTGAGACGGCCTACCGCGCGTACGCCGAGGCGGCGTTCCGCCTCGGCATCCTCTGCATCAACGGCGAGGGCGGCGAGCTGCCTGACCTCATCGGGCGCTACCCGGCGCACCGCGGTCAGCAGATCGCCTCGGGCCGCTTCGGGGTGTCCTCGCTCCTTGCGAACTCGTCCGACTACCTCGAGATCAAGATCGGGCAGGGCGCGAAGCCCGGGGAGGGTGGTCACCTGCCCGGCCGCAAGGTCTCCGCGAAGGTCGCGCTCGCGCGGAACGCCCAGATCGGCGTCGACCTCATCTCGCCCTCGAACAACCACGACATCTACTCGATCGAGGACCTCGCGCAGGTGGTGCACGAGCTGAAGACCGTGAATCCGCGCGCGAAGATCTCAGTGAAGATCCCGATCACGCCGGATGTCGGCATCATCGCCTGCGGCGTGGCGAAGTCCGGAGCCGACATCGTGACGCTCTCCGGATATGACGGAGGCACCGGTGCCGCGCGTCTGCATGCGCTCAGACGCGCCGGACTGCCCGCCGAGATCGGCGTGACCGAGGCGCACCGCGCGCTGACCGAGAACGGCCTCCGGTCGCGCGTCGAGCTGTGGTGCGATGGCGGTATGAAGAGCGCGCTCGACGTCGTGAAGATGATGTGCCTCGGAGCTGATCGCGTCGGCTTCGCGACGCTCGCAATGGTCGCGCTCGGCTGCACGATCTGCCGCGGCTGCCAGCTCGATACCTGTCACGTCGGCATCACCACGCAGATCGCGGACGCCGCCGAAGCGGCCGCCCGCGGTGTGAAGCGCTTCGAGCCACAGGAGTTCGAGCGCGCCGTCGCGAACCTGCGCCGGTTCTTCGGGGCGCTTCGCGAGGACCTGGCGCGCCTCGTCGCGGCTGCGGGATGCGCGAGCGTGCGCGACCTCGTCGGCCGGACCGACCTCCTCGTCCAGGCCCGTGCGCTCGACCGCATCGACTGCGCCGCGCTCCTGGAGCCGGTCGAACGCCGTCATGGCGGGGACGGGGCTCGCGTCGCGGTGCCGGTCTTCGCCGGCGAGCGCAGCGTTGGCGATCGCGCGCTCGGTCCGGCGGACCGCTCCGTCGCGACCGCCGGCTCCGGCGCGCTCGCGCGACAGCGCATCGCGGTGTCGCTGCCCCTCGCGGCGCAGGTCATCGCGAGCTACGGGCACGGCTCGGTCGCGGGGAACGGACTCGGCGCGTACATGACCGAGGGCGTCACCGTCGAGGTCGCCGGCGGCGCGCAGGACGGTGCGGCTAAGACCGCGCTTGGTGGGACGCTCGCGATCCTGAAGGGGCCGAATGCCGTCGGACGCTTCGTGGATGGCTCGGTCGGCAAGGCCTTCGCCTACGGCGCGCAGCGCGGACGCCTCTTCGTGCAGGGTGGGGCGGACGCCCGCGCGGCGATCCGGCTGTCCGGTGCGGACGTCGTCTTCGGCGGCGACCTCGGCGGATTCGCGTTCGAATACATGACGGGTGGGACCGCGGTCGTGCTCGGCGATCCCGGGCGCTGGATCTGCTCCGGTATGTCCGGTGGGCTCGTGTTCCTGCGGCTCGACCCGGCTCGTGGCCTGGATGACGAAGGGCTGCGGGCCCGTTTCGCGAAGGGCGCAAAGGTGACGCTCCGCGTGCCCGATGCCGTCGAGGCAGCGCGGTGCGCCGACCTGCTCGCGGCGTACGCCGGCATCGTCGCGTCCTCGGGCCAGGGCGGGGAAGCGGCCGATCTGCGTGCGCTGTGCGAGCGCGTCCCCGAGCTCTTTCGCGTCGTACGGCCCGGCAGCGACATCGTCGACCAGACCGTCACCACCGAATGAGCGCGCTCGGCGTCACCGATCCGCAACTCTCACGCGCCCAGGCAGGGACTGTCCGGAACAGGCGGTCCGCCTAGCGTCACGGCGTGGAGATATCAGCCGGCGACACCGCCTGGATCCTGCTATCCGCGGCGCTCGTGATGCTCATGACCCCCGCGCTCGGCTTCTTCTACGCCGGTCTCGTCGGGAAGCGGAACGCGCTCTCCACCCTTCTGCATTCGTTCTTCGTGCTCTGCCTGGTGAGCGTCCAGTTCGTGCTCTGGGGCTACACCCTCGCCTTCGGCCCCACGCAGGGCGGGCTCATCGGCGGCCTCGATTGGGCCGGCCTCGCGGGCGTCGGCCAGGCGCCGAATCCCGACTACGCGCCCGGCGTGCCGCACCTCGCCTACATGGCGTTCCAGATGATGTTCGCGGTCATCACGCCCGCGCTCATCACCGGCGCGTTCGCGGAGCGGGTGAGCTTCAAGGCGTTCATCCTGTTCACGCTCCTGTGGTCGACGGTCGTGTACGCGCCGATCGCCCACTGGGTGTGGGGCGTCGGTGGCTGGCTGCGGGTCTTTGGCGCGCTCGACTTCGCGGGCGGGACCGTCGTGCACATCTCCAGCGGCGTCTCGGCGCTCGTCGCCGCGCTCGTGATCGGGCGGCGGATCGTGCGCACCGAGCCGCACGACGTGACGATGACCGTCCTCGGCGCGGGGCTGCTCTGGTTCGGCTGGTTCGGCTTCAACGCCGGGAGCGCCCTCGCCGCGAACGGGCTCGCCGCGAACGCGTTCGTCGTGACGAACACTGCCGCGGCGATGTCCGCGCTCACCTGGCTCACCGTCTCCTGGATCCACCGCGGTCAGCCGAGCGCGATCGGCGCCGCGCTCGGTGCGGTCGCGGGGCTCGTCGCGATCACGCCCGCTGCGGGATTCGTGAATGTCCCGGCCTCGATCATCATCGGCCTCGGCGCAGGCTCCATCTGCTACCTCGCGATGCAGCTGCGCCCGCGCCTCCGCGTCGACGACGCGCTCGACGTTTGGGCGGTGCATGGGATCGGCGGGACCTGGGGCGCAGTGGCGACCGGGCTCTTCGCGAGCGTCGCGGTGAACTCGGCCGGCGCGAATGGCCTCTTCTTCGGCAACCCGGAGCAGCTCGTGAAACAGCTCGTCGCGGTCGGCGCGACGTGGCTCTACGCGGGTGTCATGACCGCGGTCATCGTGAAGGTCATCCAGCTCACCGTCGGGCTCCGGGTGCGCGAGAACGACGAGGTCGTCGGGCTCGACCGCTCGCAGCACGGTGAGATCGCGTACCAGGCCGATTAGAGAAGAGGAGAGACGTGATGGAGTTCGCCGCATTCGCTTCGTTCGCATTGCTCGTGGTGGCCTGGGTGGTCCTGCCGATCCGGACGACGCTGGAGTCGTCGGTAGAGGCCGTCGATGTGGCGGCGCCACTCGCAGAGCCCGTTGCCGCCTAGCTCGTCAGGGACAAGAGAGGAGATCGTGCCATGTCTGTCGTGACACCCGTGGTCCGTCGCTGGGGCTTCTCGCCGAAGCGCCTGCTCCCTGAGCCTCCACGCCACCGCCGGGTATCGAAGTCAGCCCCGCCGCAGCTCGACCGCCTTGGCCTGTTGCTCGAGGAGTGGCTCTCGGAGATGAAGGTCCGCTACACCTTCGACGGCGAATAGCGCCGGCTAGCGCCTCGCGAGCGCGGTCTCGCGGACGGCGACCGCCATGAGCTCGGCGAGGGGGGCGGCCAGTCGCGCGGTGGGGTCCTTCGTCGGGTCGTAGCCGCAGAGCTCGATGCCGCGCACGTCGCTCACCGCCGCGACCGAACGGAGCACCTCGGAAAGCGCGGAGAGCGGCGGCCCGCCGCCGACCGGGCTCGCGACCGCGGGCATGCCGGACGGATCGACGACGTCGATATCGACGTGGATCCACACGGGCCGGCGCCGGGCGAAGGCGAGAAGCCCCGCGGCATCCGGGTGCTCGCTATCGAAACGGATCCGCGTCACACGGGACAGGTCGAGGTTGCGCGCCTCACCGGCATCGAGCTCGCGCGCGCCGACGAGCGCGACGTGGTCGTCGCTGATCGATCGCACCCCGGGCCAGAGGAGCGGCGCGACGTGGCGACCACACACGTGCGCGAGGCACATCCCGCCGACGTAGTGCGACGGTGTGGTCGCGAGCGTGTTGAAGTCACCGTGCGCGTCGAAGTAGATGAGTGCCAGGTCGCGCTCGACCGCGAGCGCTCCCGTGATCGTGCCGGCAACGAGGGTGCATTCGCCGCCGAGCACGACCGGGAGCGCGCCTGCGGTGAGCGAGGCAGTGACCGCGTCGGCAAGCGTCCGGCACGATTCGCGCGCTGCCGTGAGCCACCGGTCACGGGGGTTGAACGGGATCTTCACGCGCTTGGCCGGCGCCAGGCGCTCGGCCATGGCTCCGCCCAGCGCTGCCGGTGCGCTCCCTGCACCGGCGTAGCGCTGCTCGGTCACGATGCCTGCTTCCAGCAGGTGGACCGGGCCAGCAGCCATATTTGGCCGCATCCTAGGTCGCCTGCCTGCTGAAAGTCGAGGGCCAGGACCCTCGCTGACAGCCGCGCCCCGGCCCCCGCGGCCCCCTTGGTACCTAGCCGGTACGGTAGCCACATCGCGCCCTGCGCCGCGCCGACGCGGGCGTCCGCCTAGGACCGGCATATCGCCGACGTCCCGGCCGCGAGCTGCGTCGCGGCGTCCGCGACGTCCTGGGGCAGAAGGACCGCGTTCATGCGACGCGCGCCCGCCGCGGTCGCTCCCGCACCGCCGATCAGGAGAGTGGTGCGCCGCCCTATCTCCGCGAGCGCTGGCGCCACTCGCGTGAAGCGGCTCCGCTCGACGGACGCGATGACGACCGCATCGGCACGGGATCGCTTGAGCGCTGTCGCGGCGGCGTCCACGGGTGTGTCCTGACCGAGGTACACGACCCGCCACCCCTGTCGGTGCAGGAGCACACCGAAGCAGAGAAGGCCGATGTCGTGCAGCTCGCCCGGGGCGCAGGCGAGGACCGCACGACGGCCGCGCCCCTGGTCCCAGCCGCGCGCGAGCCCGAGCAGGCGCGCGCGGATCAGCGCCGACGCGAAGTGCTCCTGCGCGACGGTCAGCACACCGGCGGCCCAGCGATCGCCAATGGACCGCATCTCGGGAACGATGACACCCGCGATCGACAGCTCGAGCGGGACGGCCGAGAAGAGCCTGTCCAGCGTCGCGTGTGCCCCGGGCTCGTCGAAAGCGATGAGGGACAGATCAAGGTCCTCCGCGATGCCAGGCGGTACGTTCGGCGCGGCACCCGTCTCGTCCGCCCCGTGAAGCACGGCGTGGGCCGCCTCCGACGCCGACAGTCCTGAATCGACCAGCCCACGCATCCGTCGGACGCGGGACTCGTCCCGCTCGTTGTAGAGGCGAAACCCACCAGGCGTGCGCGG
>JBKJTV010000068.1:0-3046 GCA_046589985.1 Candidatus Limnocylindria bacterium
CTGCTCGAGAGCCCGCTGTCCGAGGCGCTCACGCCGATCACGTTCGTGGTCGTCGCGCAGCACCTCGCGATCGCGCTCGCCCGCCAGCGCGGCCTCGATCCGGAGCGGCCGGCCGGACTTTCGAAGGTGACGCGGACGCGCTAGGCCGGGCCTTCGGTGCCTGCCGGGCACGCGGCACGGGCGGGGCGTCGGGCCGCATGAACTCGACCCGGAGCTTGTACCCGTACGCGGCAGCGAGCCGCGCGAGGCTGCGAAGGCTCGGCAGGTAGCGCGGATCCTCCATGCGCCGGAGCTGCGTTTGGGAGGTCCGGAGGAGCTTCGCAGCAGCCCGTTCCGAGAGGCCGCGCTCCCGGCGGAGTGCGGTCACCGCCGCAGCGACCTCCTGGGCGAGGGGGTCCGCCGGGGCCGCTTCTGCGACCGGAGGTGGTAGCGGCTGGTCGCGCACCCGCGCATCCTAAGGCGACCCCTCCGGTCGTGGCTGCCGAGGGGCCGGGTCGCTCCGCAGGCTTCATCACGACATTTCTGAGCGGCGCACGGAGCAGGTCAGGCGTCGGCGAACGCGTCTAGCAACTCTCGCTGGGCCGGGTCATATGCGAAGAGAATGGCGCCCTCGCAGCCGGCGTCGCGCGCCGCGCGCACCTGGTCGCGCACGAGCGCGGTCTCGCCCGCATAGCCCATGAGCCCGCCCCACATCCGCGTGCGTGGTGCGGCGGCGCGCGCGGCGCGAAGGAGCCGCCCGACCTCGGCGGTGTCCCTTCGGTAGGCCATCGGGCAGAGGAGGTCGACCAGGCCTTCGCGAGCCCAATCCGGCCAGCGCTGCAGCACCTTCTCGCGCGCGATCACCGGGTCCGGGAAGACAGCGGCCGAGATGACGAGGCCTGGGCGCGCGGCGCGAAGCGCCGCAGCGGTCTTCCGTACGAACTCCGTCACATGAGCGTGGTCCTCGGGGCCGCTTGCGTACTGCGCCTGCGGGTAGCGGACGTAGTCGTAATGCAGCCCCTCGACGGCGTAGCGCTTCACGACGTCGACGAACACCGCACGCGTGTGGAGCGCCGCGTCTCGATCCGCGGGATCGATGTAGATCCCCTCCCAGTCGCTACCGCCCACCGGATCGAGATACTTCACGCCGCCCGGCCGCAGCAGCCAGTCAGGGTGGGCATTCACGAGGTGGCGGTCGGAGCGCGGCAGCGCTCCCTCCTTGCTCGACCACACGAAGTGCACGTTCGTCCAGGCGTGGATCCGGACGCCGACCGCGCGACCGCCCCGGACCAGGTGCTCCAGCGGGTCGAACGCCGGGTCCTCCAGAGCCTCCGCTCGCGGCTCGAGGTCAGAGCCGTAGTACGCATCCCCACGGCCGCGCACCTGGATGACGAGCTCGCGGATCGCCCGCTCCGCCGCGTCGGCGAGCAAGTCGTCGCACGCCCTCGCCGTCGTGATGCGGTCACGCACCACCCACAGCGACCTCTCCACCTAGTGCATCCGACCGGGAACACCGCGCCGGTCCCGAGCATCCAGAACGGTCCTGCCGGGCGGAACACGCGGTCCCTGTGAGTCGGTGTCGGGGGTTCCCTCCGCAGAGGGGCCCGACACCGGGAAGCACAGGGACCCGGGTTCCGCCGAGGACACTCGAGGGCATCCCCGACTGAGCCGCGCGGCTTCCCCGGGGGCACGCACTAGGAGCGAACTCGGTGCAGGCGGATGCGCTGGCCGCCGATCACAACGGCGCCGGCTCGCGCGTATCGGAAGTCGGGTGCGCGCGCGACGATCTCGTCGGTCACGAGCGTCTCGTTGCGCGCCGCGACGTCCTCGCCGATCTTGGCGCAGACGTTCACGGCCGCGCCGTATACGTCGTCCGCCAGACGAAGGACCTTGCCGTGATGGATGCCGATGCACAGCTCGAAGCGGTCCGCCGCCGCGAGCGGCCGGTTCCGCTTCGCCAGCCAGGCATGGACCGCGGTCGCGGCTCGCACCGCGGCTGCCGTGTCCTCGAAGACGGCCAGGATGTTGTCGGCGTTCTGGGTCGTCACGGTGCCGCCGTGCTTCTCGATGATCGGGATGATCCGATCGTACGAGCGCACGAGGTTCGCCAGAAAGCGGACGATCCCGTGATCGAACGTCTTCTTCGAGAAGCCCGACGAGTCGGCGGCGAGGATCGTGAGCTCGCGCTCGAAGCGCTCCGCGATCTGCTCGTCGAACCGCTCGCCTTTCGCGGGCCGCTCGCGAAGGAGCTCGAAGAAGCGCCTGCGCGCAGCCGGGCGGCCGCTCACGCGAGCTCCGGGAACGTCGAGAGGACGAGCCCGAGCTGCTCGAGCGCGCCGCGAACCCGCGGGTCGATAAGGGTCGCGAGCTCGACCGGACGATCGCGCGCGTAGGTCGACGTCGCGAGCAGCTCCGCGTCGCCGCTCTCCCCGGGGTGACACATGAGCTCGGTCGTCCCGTTGCCCTCCATCGCGATCGCCGCAAGGATCACGAGCAGCGAGTCGACCGAGACATTGTCGCCGTGCTGGAACGCGCGGCAGAAGTGGTCCGGTGTGCGGACCCCACGCGCCCGGAGACGGTCCCGCTGCGCCGCATCGTGTTGGCGGGCGGGGACGCCCGTTTCGATGGCCAGCTCGCCGACCGCCCACTCGAGCTTCGGCTCATCGTGCACCCAATGGTGCGTGTCGAGGTGCGAGGGAGCGCGCCCGAGCAGTTCGGCCGCGCGGGCGAACTGCGCCCGGTACTCGATGAGCGCCTCCTCGCCGCTGACCCTGCCCTGTCCGACGATCGCCGTCGGCGATCGCGGAAAGGAGCCATCGGACCCGACGAGCGACGGGACACGTCCGGGGTCCGTGAGCGGCTTCCCATAGGTCAGCACGAGATGTACGCCGACGTCGAGCCGGGGGCACGCCCGCGCCATCGCGGCCGCGTGCTCCGCGTCCGGCGCGTTCGCCATGAGCGTCGTCGATGTCACGATCCCGCGCTCGTGCGCCGCGACGATGCCGCGGTCGATGCCCCGGGAACGTCCAAAGTCGTCAGCATTGACGATCAAGCGCTTCACGCACGC
>JBKJTV010000082.1:0-2740 GCA_046589985.1 Candidatus Limnocylindria bacterium
CTTGCCGAAGAAGTGCGTCGAGCCGGCACCGCCGATAAGGAGGACGGGGATCGAGTCGTGCATCGCGTTCGCCACGCCCCCAACGCAGTTGAGGAGCCCGGGACCCTTCGTGACGAGCACCGGCGCCATCCGCCCGGTCACGCGGTAATACGTGTCAGCCATGTGCACGGCCTGCGACTCGTGCTTAGCCTGGACGCCCTTGAGGGTCGGCTTGTCGATCAGGGCATCGAGGAGGCCCCAGATGGCACCGCCAGCGATGCCGAAGTAATGTTCCATCCCCGCGAGCTCGAGCCACGTCGCCATCGCGTCTACGACACGCATATCCCTGCCTCCCCGCTGCCGCGATCCGCTCGCAACGTGGTACTCTTGCAACAAATATTGTTGCTGTCAACGATGCGTGACGGGAGATGAGCCGGAGCGCCGATGATCCGCCGCCGCTCCCAAAAGACCGCCCTCGCGCCGGCGCAGTGCGGGCGCGGCTCATGCTCGAGATCGCGTCCGAGCTCGTCGGCCGGCCGGATTGGACAGCGCGCCAGGCGCGCGTGACCCTCCGTTCGCAAGGCGGCAGCAACTGGGAGCCGACCCTCTTCGGGAGCGATTCCGTCCTCGTCGCGCCCGAGGTCGCCAGCGGCGAGGTCACCTTCGCGATCGTGAACCCTGCGACCGCGATCGACCCGCGTTACGCGGGATCACGCCGTTCGGACATGCGCTCGACATCGTTGCGATCGCAACGATCCCGTCGCACGATCAGCTGGGATTCGCCATCGCGGATCGTCACGGCATCACGCGCCTCGACGTGATGAACAAGGTCGTTACGGCGTATCGCGAGACGTCCCGCGCGGTCGCTCGATAAAGATCTCGGTCGCGCTCCCGAATCACGGCGACGGTGCGTCGCGCGACAGCCTGCGCGCGGCGGCCGAAGCGGTGGTCCGTCACGGCTGGCGCGGCGTGTGGGCCGTCGACCACCTCGTCGTCGGCCAGGCCCAGGCGCGCGATTACGGCTGGACGCTCGAGACGATGCTCTCCCTCACCTACGTTGCGGCCCTCTACCCGACGGTCCACCTCGCGGCCGGTGTCCTGATCCCGCCGATGCGCGACGCCGTCCAGTTGGCGAAGGAGATCGCGACGCTCGACGCACTGAGCGCCGGCCGGCTGCTCGTCGGCGTCGGCGTCGGTGACGAGGAGGACCAGGTCGAGTACGCGAACCTCGGGAAGGAGGGGCGCTTCCGGCAGCGCGGGGCGTACCTCGATGAGTCGATCGCGCTGTGGCGCCACCTCTGGTCAGGATCGCGTGCACCGTTCGCCGGAGAGTTCCACCACCTGAGCGACTTCGTCTTCGATCCGCTCCCGATCGAACGCGACCGCCTCCGGATCATCTCGGGCGGCCGCTCCGACCGGGCGCTCTCGCGTGTCGGCCGCATCACGGACGGCTTCTATTCGAGTCGCTGGGGACCGGCCGAGATCGCGGAGCGCTGGCCCGCGATGCTCGAGACCGCGCGCGCGAACGGGCGCGTCCGGCCGTACCTCGCGGCGCGCGTGCGCGTGCGCTTCGGGCCGCAGCCATCCACCTCCGGCATCTACGTCATGGGGGGCGACGGATCAGCGATGCTCGCGGAGCTACGCCGTTTCGCCGACGTCGGCACCGACGAGTTCGTCGCGGTCTTCGATGCGATCACGCCCGAGGCCGTGACCCGGGACGCGGACCGATTCCAGCGCGAGGTGGTGGCGCCGCTTCGCGCGTCCTAGCGCTCCGACGCTTGCCACGGCGCGAGCCAGCGCTCGAGTCGCGCCATGCCGAAGGTCACGATGATACCCACGGCCATGATGAACAGGATCGGCACGATCATTCGCGCCGTGTTGAAGCTCGTCGAGAATTCGACGATCAGACCTCCCATGCCGCTGACGATCGAGGTGATCTCAGCGACGATGACCCCGAGCCACGCGCCGGAGAAGCCGAGGCGAACGCCAGCAAAGATGAACGGCACCGATGCCGGCAGGATCACCGTACGTAGGATCTGGCGCTCGTTCGCACAGAAGCTCCGCGCGCTATCGATCAGCTCGGGGTCGACGTTCTTGACGCCGGCCATCGTGTTGATGATGAGCGGGAACACGCCCGAGAAGAACACGAGCGCGAGCCGTAGCTGAATGTCGTATCCGAACCACAGGACGAAGAGCGGGATCAGGGCGATGTTCGGCAGCACGAAGAGGAACGTGACGTACGGGTCCAGGACGAATTCGGCCGTGCGGTAGCGACCCATGAGGAGCCCGATAGCGATGCCGAATGGCAGCATGAGAATGAGGCCAAGCAGGAGCGTCCCGAGACTCTGGTACATCGCGCCCCAGATAACGGGGTTCGTGACCGCCAGGTCGTAGAACGCGAGCGCGACGTCCACCGGCGGAACGAGGAGTGCCTTGCTGGTGTGCGACGCCGTCCACCACCAGAAGGCGAGAAGGGCCCCGAGCGTCGCGAGGCGGATGGCCCACGTCATGCCGCGCGTGCCCACGCGCCCGTGGCGATTGAAGAGGCGGCGCGGACCGGCGACGTCGAACCCCCTCGGATAGCGGATGCGGCGGACGCTCATCGGGTCGCCGGTCTCGCCCACGGCGTGAGCCGGGTCTGCAGCGAGATGAGCACGCGGGTGAGCGCGATGCTGATGAGCCCGAGGAGGATGAGCGGCGCGAGCAGCTCGTCCATCTTGAAGAATTGCGCCTTCTGGATCAGCAGACGCCCGACGCCGGT
>JBKJTV010000232.1:0-2922 GCA_046589985.1 Candidatus Limnocylindria bacterium
TCGTACCCGGGAGGTCCTCGACGATGGCGAGGCGTTCGCCGACGAGCCGATTGAAGAGAGTGGACTTGCCGACATTCGGGCGGCCGACGACTGCGACGACCGCGCGAGGCACCTTAGGCTGCGAGCGCTTCCGCGCGCTCCTTCACTTCGATGAGCGTCTCCATCGGAGTGGAGCAGCCCCCGATGAGGCCGACGCGCTCCTTGCCGGCGAGCCACGCGGGCTCCAGCTCGGAGGCGTGCTCGATGTGGTGAGCGTCGCGGCCCTGCATGCGCGCGAGATTCACGAGCTCACGCGTGTTCGCGGAGTTCTTCCCGCCGACGACGATGATCATGTCGGTCTGACCCGCAAGCTCGGTCGCAGCATGCTGGCGCTTGATCGTGACCGGGCAGACCGTGTTGAAGATCTTCGTCTCCTGCGCGATCTCCGCGACGTGTGCGACCAGCTCCTTGAAGACCCACGGCGGCTGCGTCGACTGCGAGACCACACCCGCCTTCTTCATCCTCGGCAGGCGCTCCCACTCTTCCTTCGTCTCGACGATGATGTGATCGGTGCCGGCGTAGGCGCGCAGGCCGACGACCTCCGGATGCGCGGGCGTGCCGAGGATGATCACGCGGTAGCCCTCGTCCGCGAGCTGCTTCGTGAAGCGCTGGGCGCGGAGCACGAGCGAGCACGTCGCGTCGATGCACTCGAGACCCTGCTTCTCGATCTTCGCGCGCATCTCGGGTGGAACGCCATGCGCGCGGATGACGACGATGCCCTCGATCGCCTCGCTCGGGTCCTGGATCACCTTCACGCCGCGAGCGGCCAGGCGCTCGCTGATCTTCGGGTTGTGGACGACCTGGCCGAGGTTGTGGACCCTGCGGCCCGTTTCAGCGGCCGCCTCGGTCAGCTCGACGGCCTTTTTGACCCCGAAGCAGAACCCGTTCTCGCGCGCGAGGAGCACTTCCATGACATCGATTCTACCCCGCCATCCCGTGTGAGAAGGCGCCGATCGCTCAGCCGTACACGCCATGCATGTGCTCGGGTAACAGCTCTGCGACCTTGCGCATGATCGCGTCGGCGACGGCCTGCGGCTCGGTCTCGCCGAGATCCCTCGCGTAGAACGGCTTCCCGAAGCGCAGCGTGACGCTACGACGCCAGAACTTGCCGAACACGCCTCGCGATCCCGTGACGCCCACCGGGACCAGCGGCACACCCGAGCGCAATGCGATGCCCGCGATGCCGGGGTGTGCCTTGATCATCGTCCCGCTCTCGCTGCGGTGACCTTCGGGGAAGAAGCCGAGGACCTGACCAGTCTGCAGGACCTTCAGGGCAGTGACGAACGCGCGCCGGTCGCTGGCGCCGCGCTTCACCGGAAAGCAGCCGATGAAGCGGATGAGCCCGCCGACGAAGAACCACTGGAAGATCTCCTCCTTCGCCATGTACTTGACGGGCTTCCGGACCGCCCAGGCGATCCATTCCGGATCGAGCCACGAGATGTGGTTCGCCACGAGGATGTACGGCCCGCGCTCGGGGACGTTCTCGAGCTCGATGGTCCGCATCGGCGCGAAGAAGAGAGCGACCGACCGGACGATCGGGTACAGGATCCGCCAGAGGTACAGCTGCTCCTGCGGCGTTTCCGGCGCAGGGAACTTCAACGCTGCGGCGCGGCCGAGATCACCGAGAGGACGCGGTCGAGGGCCTGCCCGACGCTCTCGCCGTCGGTCTCGACCACGATCGCGTCGATCGCCGCCTTCAGCGGCGCCACCGCGCGCTCGCTGTCGAGCTGGTCGCGTCGCAGGATCTCGTGAAGGAGCTCCTGTCGCGGCCTCTGCTCGCCGCGGGATTGCAGCTCCTCCTCGCGTCGGCGTGCCCGCTCGGCGGCTGACGCGGTCAGGAAGATCTTCCGCTCGGCGTCCGGGAGGACGACAGTGCCGATGTCCCGGCCGACCATCACGACGCGGCCGCGTGCGGCCAGCGCGCGCTGCTGCTCGAGCATCGCATCGCGAACTCCCGCGATGCGAGCGACCTGGGAGACGACGCGATCGATGCGCCCGTCGCGGATCTCCCAGGTCACGTCCCGGCCATCGAGGAGCACCGTATATGCACGGCCATCGCGCACCGTCGGCGGACCGATGTTGATGCGGAGGTCACGAGCAAGCGCAGAGAGCGCGGTTCCGTCGTCGGGATCCAGGCCCCGCTCGAGCGCAGCGAGCGCCACTGCGCGGTACATCGCGCCGGTGTCAAGGAACAGGTAGCCGAGCCGCTCGGCGACGAGCGCGCCGATGGTGCTCTTCCCTGCGCCCGCGGGTCCGTCGATCGCGATGGTGCGCGGCCTCATCCGCGCGCCAGCGCTTCGACCTCACGCCTGTTGAGGTCGCGGAACGCACCGGCCGTGAGCGTGCCGAGCCGAAGCGGGCCGATCCGCACGCGACGCAGGCGCACGACATTCAGGCCGACCTCGGCGCACATGCGGCGGACCTGACGCTTCCAGCCGGTGCGGAGCACGATCCGAAGGCGTCCGCCCGATCCGCTTCGACTGATCAGGCGGACGGATGCGACGCGCGCAAGACCCTCCTCGAGAAGCACGCCCTTCGAGAGCTGCGCGAGCGACGCGCCGGTGAGCTGGCCTTCGACGTCGGCCTCGTACTCGCGCTCGTGGCCACTGCTCGGGTGGATCACCCGCTGCGCCCAGTCCCCGTCGTTCGTGAGCAGGAGCAGTCCCTCGCTATCCCGATCGAGCCGGCCGACGGGGTAGATGCGCTCCCGCGCGCTGACCAGCTGCACGACGGTCGGACGGCCACGCTCGTCCTTCGCGGTGGAGACGACGCCGAAGGGCTTGTGCAGCACGATGTAGCGGTAGCCGACCTTGCGGGTCGGCTGGCCGTCGACCTCGATACGTGCGTCCGGGGCGACCTTCGACCCGAGGACGCGGACCACCT
>JBKJTV010000238.1:0-4478 GCA_046589985.1 Candidatus Limnocylindria bacterium
CGACCGCCCGCGCGTTCCTCGGGATGCCGTACCTCTGGGGAGGCACGAGCGGACACGGAATCGACTGCTCTGGCCTCGTGCAGCAGGTGTACCGTCTGAACGGTGTGGGGCTGGATCGCGATGCCGATCAGCAGGCTCTCGAGGGTCGCGCGGTCGACACGCCCAGCGCCGGTGATCTCCTGTTCTTCGGCAGCCCGGCCGTGACCCACGTCGGGATGTCCCTCGGCGGCGGCGAGTTCATCCACGCGCCCATGCGCGGTGGCTTCGTCGAGGAGCGCAAGATCGGCGCGGACCGCGTGCCGGTCGCTATCCGCCGCTATTTGCCCGAAGCAAGATGAGCGACGAGCGGACCGACCGCGAGCTCGTCGTCGCCGCGCGTGCCGGCGAGGTCCGCGCGTTCGACGCGCTGTTCTACCGCTACCGCGACGGGATCTTCCGTCTCGCCCTCGCCATCACGAAGGACCCTTCACATGCTGAGGAGATCGTCGTCGACACCTTCGCGCGCGCGCATCGGGCGATGGATCGGCTCGAGCCTGACGACTCGCTTCGGCCGTGGCTTTACCGCGTAGCGGTCAACCTCAGCTACAACCGGCAGCCGCGCAAGGGCGTCTTCTTCTCCTCGCTCGAGGACGCCTTCGACGACCTGATGACCCCGGACGAGGGCTCGCCGCCTGTCCTTGCGGAGCGCGCCGAGACCCGCGCGGTCGTCCTCGAGTGCGTCGACCGGCTTGGACCGAAGCACAAGGTCGTGGTCGTCCTCCACTACCTGAACGGCCTCAACCTCGCCGAGATCGCGCAGATCGTGGGCTGTCCCGTGGGCACGGTGAAGTCGCGCTTGCACTACGCGCTCCGGAAGCTGAGAACGTATCTTTTGGCACATCCGGGCCTCGCCTTCGAACCGCGCGAGGCCTCGGGCACTACCGGTGAGCGGATGGAACAGCAGCGATGAGCTTCGGCCGTCAGGGCCTCCCGCTAGAGGAGCAGCTCGACCTCGATCGTCTCCTGGCCGAGGCGTTCACTCCGGTCCGATCCCGCAGATCGACGGTCTCCGCAGCGCGCGTCCGCGCCCGTGTTGCCTGGGACCGCCCGCAGCCCGCGAGCGCCGGATGGCGGGGCGTCGCGCTGCTCAGCCGCCTCAGCGAGAGCTCCCTCGGCCTGGGTCTCACCGCCGTTCTCTTCGTCGGTGCGTTGGGTGGCGTGACCGGCCGGACCGAGACAGTTCAGACGGAGCAGGGCGGTGAGTTCGTCGTGCGCGTGAGCGCGCCTCTGGACGAGATGCGATTCCTCCGGCTTCTCCGCATCGGCCGGAGCGCGCCTGTCGCCGACAACGTCGACCCAGCGACGGCGCTCCCGGCAGTGGTGGCCGACGACGGCGAGCCCGCCGCAGCCGTACGCGAGCGCCAGGGGCTGCTCCGCTAGCGCCGCCACACTTCGGGCATGCGCATCCTCGCCGTCGTCCTCTCCGTGGCTGTGGGCGCGCTCGCCGCTTGCGCGCCTGTGGCGCCGGCCCGGCGCGACGTCGTCATCGGTCTCGTCGGCGAGCCGCCCTCGGTCCTCGCGGACCATCCGAGCGCGCGCGTCCTCGCCGCCGCAGTCACGGAGACGCTCGTCGCGCGCGACGCGACCGACGAGTTCGTGCCCCGTCTCGCCGAGGCGATCCCGACACTCGAGAACGGGAGTCTGGTCATCGCCTACGACCCCGGTGCGCCGGGTGGGCGGCTCGTCGCGACGTTCCGCATCAGGACGCAGGCGCGCTGGCAGGACGGCACGGCGATCACGAGCGACGACGTGCGGTTCGCCTGGGATGAGGATCGCCTGTCGCCGTTCGGGAGCGAGGCGCGTCTCATCGCGGAGCGGGTGGAGCGCGTCGAGGTCGTCTCGGACAAGACCGTCCGCCTCGTCTACCGCGCGAACGAGCGCTGGGAGGGCTACCCGCTCGCCGCGCGCGTGATGCCACGGCACCTTCTCGCAGGAGTGTCCGCCGACGTGCGGGCGGCCTACGCGCGGAATCCTGTTCACGCCGGACCGTTCGCCGTCGCTGCGTGGCTCCCCGGCTACGGCGTGACCCTCGCCGCATTTCCCGAGTACGTCCTCGGGACGCCCGGCCTCGGTCGTATCGAGGTGCGCTTCTTCCGCGACCGCAGCGCCGTGCTGGACGCTCTCTCACGCACCGAGATCGACGTCGCGCCGTCGCCTGCGCTCGAAGCCGACCTCGCCCGCGTCCTCGATCGGCTCGCCGATGGGACGGAACGCGCGCGACTGCTCACGTACTACACGGCCGCGGAGGCGATCGAGAGCCTTCGCTTCGGTACCCGCTTCTCGGACCCGCGCGTCCGGAAGGCCATCGAGATGGCGGTGGACCGTCAGGCGCTCGTCGACTCCGTCTTCGCCGGGCGCGCACGCGTGCCGCGCTCATACCTCGTCCCTCCGGTCTGGGCCGCGATCGACCTCGGCTCCGCGCTCCGGCCCGACCGCGAGCAGGCGCGCTCGCTCCTGGCGCTCTCCGGCTACGTCGCAGGGAACTTCGGCATCCTCCAGCGCGGCAGCGAGCGGCTGATCCTCACGATCGTCGTTGCCGAGGGATCTGTCGGACGGGCAGCCGCGGCGCAGATCGTCGCCGGCCAGATCGCGGCCGTTGGCATTGCGGCGGACGTGCGCCAGCTGCCCCTCCGTGAGGTCGAGGCGCTGATCGCGACCGGGGCCTACGACCTGGCGGTGGTCCCCGAGTCCACTCGTGATCCGCAGCTGACGACCGATCGCTATGTCGGCCGTGTTGGCCCGTGGTTCGACGTCCTTGCGACCGCGGCCCGAGCCGCGCCGGACCCCGCCGAGGCGCGCTTGCTGTACGCGGAGCTTCAGCGCCTGCACCTCGAGGCGGTGGCGAGCCTGCCTCTGTATCAGTACCTCTCCGTCGATGTCGCGCCACGATCGCTGGGCGGAATTCGCCCGACGCCACACCTCGCTCCGCTCACCTGGAACGCTGCGGAGTGGCGTTTCGCACGACCCTGAACCCCGAGCCCGTTCGCCAGGTACAGGTGGGTGGAAAGCGGACGTCGGGCTAGAATGACGACGTCTGCCTGCGTGCGCTGAGGGGCACGCAGGCGTACCCACGTCGCGAATCCCAATAACTGGAGGGAGCGCATGACTCAGCGCCGCAGCGGTCTATCCCTGTTGGCAATGCTCGTCGTCTTCGCCATGCTCGTTTCGGCATGCCAAAGCACGCCGACGGGCACCACGACGACGCCAGCCGGCGACGCAGCCGACCCGAACGGTGAGCTCATCACCAACACCGGCTCCGAGCCGGACACCATCGACCCGCAGAAGGAGTCGTTCGTCAACGAGGTCGCCCAGACGATGATGGTCTTCGAGGGCCTCATGACCCTCGACGCAAAGACCCTGAAGCCGATCCCTGGCTCAGCGGCCAAGGATCCAGACGTGTCTACGGACGGCCTCAAGTACACGTTCACCCTGCGCGATGGGCTCAAGTTCTCCGACGGCACGGCCGTCAAGGCAGCCGACTTCGCGTACGGCTGGACCCGCCTCTGCGACCCGGCCGTCGCCGGTGCGTACGCCTTTACCGGCTACGTCATCGTCGGCTGCGAGACCTGGAACAACATGGACCCGGCCAAGTCGACCCCCGCGGAGTTGAAGGCCGCGTCCGACAAGCTCGGCATCAAGGTCGTGAACGAGAAGACCATCGAGTTCACGCTCACCGAGCCGGCCCCCTACTTCAACTCGATCGCCGCGACCTGGGTCGGCGTTCCGGTCCGCAAGGCCGACGTCGAGAAGGGTGGCGACAAGTGGACGGAGCCAGCGACGTACATCGGCAATGGCCCGTTCAAGATGACCGAGTGGAAGCACAACGAGAAGTTCGTCTTCGAGCGCAATGACAACTACCGCACCCCGGCGAAGCTCAAGAAGTGGACCAAGGTCATGATCAACGAGTCCGCTGTCTCCTTCGCCGCGTACCGCAACAACGAGCTCGACACCGGCCCCGTGAACGCGGAGCTCCTCCGCACGATCGACGCCGACCCGGTCCTCAAGGGCCAGGTCATCGACGTGCCCGGCTCCTGCACGAACTACTACGGCTTCAACACGACACGTGCGCCGTTCACCGATCAGAAGGTCCGCCTCGCATTTGCGAAGTCCTTCGACCGCGAAGCCTTCGTGAAGGACATTCAGAAGATCGGCAAGGCCGCGTACTCCTTCATCCCGCCGGGCCGCCCGGGCCACGACGAGGGTGACCAGGAGCAGAAGTTCGACCCGACGGCAGCGAAGGCGCTGCTCGCCAGCTCGAGCTTCGCCGGCAAGCCGGAGCTGAACACGATCAAGCTCACCTACCGCACCTCTGCCACGAACAAGACCCGCGTCGAGTGGGTCCAGCAGCAGTGGAAGACCAACCTCGGACTCGACCTGGCGCTCGACCCGGTCGACGCAACGACGTTCTCGCAGCTGACGAAGAAGGCGGAGACCACCCC
>JBKJTV010000283.1:0-3340 GCA_046589985.1 Candidatus Limnocylindria bacterium
GCCCTCGCCGCAACCCCCGGCTCGCCGGTGGCCGCCTGCGAGTCGCTCGAGAAGGGCCTCTACGGGATCCAGTTCCATCCTGAGGTGGTTCACACGCCCGAAGGGACGCGGATTCTCGAGCGCTTCCTTCGCGATGTCGCCGGATGCACCGAGCGCTGGTCGGCTTCCTCGGTGATCGTCGAACAGATCGAGGCGATCCGAAACCAGATCGGCGACGGCGGCGTGATCTGCGGCCTCTCCGGCGGGGTCGACTCCGCGGTCGCGGGCGCCCTGGTCCAGCGCGCGATCGGCGACCGGCTCACCTGCGTCTTCGTCGACCACGGCCTGCTCCGCAAGGGCGAGGCCGAGGA
The DNA here is from genome assembly GCA_046589985.1 of Candidatus Limnocylindria bacterium. Taxonomy (GTDB): domain Bacteria; phylum Chloroflexota; class Limnocylindria; order P2-11E; family P2-11E; genus JACDAF01. The sequence goes on from JBKJTV010000283.1 coordinate 351, forward strand.
GGTCGTTGCGACCTTCGGCACACGTCTGCGGCTCATCGCGGTCGACGCGTCGGAGCGCTTCCTGTCGAAGCTCGCGGGCGTCGCGGACCCGGAAGAGAAGCGGAAGATCATCGGGACCGAGTTCATCCGCTGCTTCGAGGAGGAAGCTGCGAAGATCGGCCCGATCGACGTGATCGTCCACGGGACGATCTATCCCGACGTCATCGAATCGAAGTCACGCGACTCGAAGACGAGCGTGAAGATCAAGACGCACCACAACGTGGGCGGGCTGCCTGAGGACATGACGCTCGAGAACGTCGAGCCGCTGCGGCGCCTGTTCAAGGACGAGGTGCGGCGCGTCGGTGCCGAGCTTGGCATCCCCCAGGACATCCTCTGGCGTCACCCGTTCCCGGGGCCGGGCCTCGCCGTGCGCATCATCGGCCCGGTCGACCGCCCCTCCCTCGAGACCCTGCGCCAGGCGGACGCGATCTTCCTCGAAGAGCTGCGCGCCGCCGACCAGTACCGCCACGTCGCGCAGGCCTTCGCGGTCCTCACCCCCGTGCGAAGCGTCGGCGTGATGGGCGACTTCCGGACCTACGGCTCGCTCGTCGCGCTCCGCGCCGTGACGACCGAGGACTTCATGACCGCCGACTGGGCGCGCCTGCCGTACGAGCTCATCGCGGCGGTGTCTGCTCGTATCGTGAACGAGGTCCCGGCGGTGAACCGCGTCGTCTACGACGTGTCCTCGAAGCCGCCGGCCACCATCGAGTGGGAATAGCCGGCTCGCGACAGGAGCGGAGGTCCGGGTGCTAGTCGAGCCCGAGCGCGAAGGCGAGCGCGGCATCCAGGTCGGCGACTCTGTTCTGTGGGATCGCGCCAATGCGCTCGAGCAGCCGGCGCTTGTGGATGGTGATCAGATCGTCCGAGTTCGCGACGCAGTCGCGCGGCAGCCCCTCCGCCGCCCCGAGTGCGAGCTCGCTTCGCAAGCCGCGCCGCCGCGTCGTCACTTTGGCGACGGTCAGGAGACCGCGGACGGCATAGGCCTCCTCCCGCGACACCAGGACGACCGGCCGCGTCTTGTCGGGCGGCGGCAGGCGTGCCCACCAGATCTCCGCCCGCTTCAGCGCGGAGCCTCCGGCCACTCGTCGTCGTACGAGGAGCCGACCTTCAGCCCCGCCTCGGACCAGGCGAGCTCCTCCTCGCCATCGGGCTGCTCTGTGTATCCCCGGATGTACGCGGCGATATCGGCCTGCCGACGCTCCCGCTGGAGCCGGTCGGCGATGGCCTGCTGGATCCACGAGCTTCGATCGGTCCCTGCCCCGTTTCGTGCACGCTCCATGTCGAAGTACATCGGCTCGGGCATGCTGACCGCGATGCGTCGGACCATTCAGCCAGTATGACGAAGTATGACCGGAGCGAAAAGGCACGAAAGGCACGCTGGAGGGCGGGCCGGGCCCCGCTGACCCTCTCGTGAATCTGTTCACCGGCAACCAGAAGAAGCTCGCCGAGTTCAAGGCCCAGCGTCCGACCGGCCGCTCCTTCGGCGCGCCCGGGTTGAACTGCCTCGTCCTCGGCGGCGGAGGCCGCGAGTACGCCATCGCCTGGGCACTCGCGCGTGCGCGGAGCGTCGCGAACATCGACTCGGCCCCGGGCAACGGCGGCACCGCGCTCTTCACGCGCACGGTCGAGCTTGCTCTCTCCGACACAGCTGCGCTGGAGCGCTACGTAGCCGCGTCGCAGATCGACCTCGCGATCGTCGGGCCGGACGAGCTTATCGAGCAGGGGCTGGGCGACCTCCTGCGACGGTGCGGCATCGCGGTCGTCGCCCCGACGCGTGACGCCTCGCGCATCGAGTGGAGCAAGTCGTACGCGAAGGAGCTCATGGTGGAGGCCGGCATCCCGACCGCCGCGTGGCAGGCGTACCCGAACGCCGACGCCGCGCGCGCGGCCCTCGCTCTGCGCGACGGGCCCGTCGTCGTGAAGGCGGACGGCCTGGCCGCCGGCAAGGGCGTCGTCGTGGCGCGCGATCGGGCGGAGGCGCTCGAGGCCGTCGCGACGCCGGGCGTCGGTGGCGGCGTGATCCTGCTCGAGGAGATGCTCGAAGGCGACGAGGTCTCGCTCCAGGCGCTCGTCGATGGCGAGACGGTCGTCGCGCTGCCGCCCGCGAAGGACCACAAGCGCGTGGGCGAGGGCGACACCGGCCCGAATACTGGCGGCATGGGTGCGTTCTCGCCGACCGGCGCGCTCCCGGACGAAGAGGCGCAGGGCCTCGCGGACGAGCTCATCGCGCCGATCGCCCGGGCGCTCGTCGCACGCGGTACTCCATACCGCGGAGTGATCTTCGCGGGACTCATCCGCACACGCGATGGCTGGAAGGTGCTCGAGTACAACGCCCGCTTCGGCGATCCCGAGGCGCAGGTGACGTTGCCGCGGCTGGAGGGCGACTTCGGCAAGCTCATGCAGGCGCTCGGCGAGGGCCGGCTCGCCGCGTACGTCGCGGAGAGCCCGCTGCGCTTCAGCGCACAGGCCGCGGTGAGCGTCGCCCTCTGCACGGAGGGCTACCCCGGGTCGTCGCGGCGCGGCGATCCCATCGAGATCGCGCCGGACGGGATGCCCGAGGGCGTGTACCTCATGCACGCAGGCACACGTCGCGTCGGTGCGCAGCACGTGACGACCGGCGGGCGCGCGCTCCACGTCGTCGGCATGGGCGACACCCTCGCACTTGCGCGCGCACGCGCCTACGCGGGCGTGGAGCGGGTCTCCTTCCACGGCAAGTTCTATCGTTCCGACATTGGTGAGAGCGCATGAGTAGCCAACGCCGCACGGCTTTCAGGCGAGGCTGGGCTTTGCCCAGCCGAAGCCGCAGGGCCTACGGGATCCGACGCAGCCGAAGGCGCGTCGGGACCGGGGATCAGTCGACATCAGGCAAGCGAGGGCTTCGCCCGAGCGAGCCGCAGGGCCCCCGCGAGCCGTCGCAGCAAGGCTGCGACGGGCGCGGGGATGAACTAGTA
>JBKJTV010000246.1:0-4058 GCA_046589985.1 Candidatus Limnocylindria bacterium
GATGACGTAGGAGCTCGTGGACGGCGCGCCAGCACTGACGGCTGCCGTCAACGCGTATGCACTCGTCGAGCTGGTAGCGCTCGCCGATCCGTGCCCGCGGATCAGTTGCCTGAGCTATGGCTCCCGCCACTCGCGCTCACCTGCCGCTTCTTCACCGGAGCATCGCGGACCAGCTTTTCGAAGGCCTCCGCCGCCCGCTGAAGGACGCCGCGCAGCTGCTGCCGCGCCTGATCCACGACGACCCGGTAGCGCTGACGGAGATCTGCGAGGTCGACCACCAAGCCGGTCGCCGGGTCGCCGTCCTCGCACGGTGTGAGGTCCTGGACCTGGCGGACCCCGCGTGCAGCATCAGCTGCGACGCGCTCGAGCTCGAGTGCGAGACCGCGCTGAGCGGCGGTGAGGGTCTCGTCGGGAAGATCCTTGTTCGCGCGTCGTGCCAGGCTCGCCGCGATCTCGCGCAAGGTCTGGAGGTCGGTGAGCGCCTTCTCACTTTCGGCAAGAACGGCGCGGAGCGCCTCATCACGTGCCTGGAGCGCTTCGATGCACAGCGCGCTTTCCGTCGCCGCGCGCACCGGCGACGGGCTCGGTGAGGCCGCCGCTGCGAGCGCGGGAGACACGGAGAGCCGCACGTCTCCGTTGACGACGGTCCCGGTGATGAGGACGCCGGTCGCTCCCACGACGAAGATGCCGGCTGCTGCGCCACCCTTCAGGTGCGCCAGGAACTCGAGAAGTCGCTCCAACATCTGCACGTCCCTCCGCCAGACCGAACGCCCTGCCGCCCGGTCTGTTATCCCGCCGGTACCGCCGTACCCCTACCGCCTGAGCGGCCCGGCGCCCGTCCTGTGACGGGCGCATCATTCCGCGCGATGGGTGAGCTGCGTCTGCCGGAGCTGCCAGACCGCTACAACGCCGCAGAGACCTTCATCGACGCGCACCGTGGCGTGCGCGAGGACGCGCTTGCGATCCGCTGCCAGGGCAACAGCATCACCTACGGCGAGCTCGCGGCGAACGTCGACCGCTGCGGCAACGCACTCCGCGAGCTCGGCATCGGGATGGAACAGCGAGTGGTCATCCTCTGCCTGGACTCGCCCGCGTTCGTCTACGCGTTCTTCGGCGCGATCAAGATCGGCGCGATCCCGGTGCCGGCGAACACGCTCCTGACGCCGCACGACCTCCGCTACATCCTCCACGACAGCCGCGCCGTCGCGGTCGTCGTGTCGGCGCCGCTCATCGAGAAGGTGCTCGAGGCGCGCAAGGGCTTGCCACACCTCCGGCATGTGCTCGTCGCGGGCGGTGACGCGCCCGTCGGGACGACGTCGCTCGAGTCGGCGATGAGCGCCGCGTCGCCCGAGCTCTCACCCGCTGACACGACGCCGGACGACGTCTGCTTCTGGCTCTACTCGTCCGGCACCACGGGTTTCCCGAAGGGCGCCGTCCACCTCCAGCACGACATGATCTGGTGCGCCGACACCTACGCCGCGCAGGTGCTTCGCACCACGGAAGGGGACCGCCATTTCACGGTGTCGCCGCTCTTCCATGCCTACGGCCTCGGCAACGGCGTCTTCTTCCCGTTCCGTGTCGGCGCGTCGACCGTCTACAAGCCAGAGCGAGCGACGCCCGACCTCGTCTACGGTCTTATCACGCAGGAGAAGCCGACGCTCCTCTTCACCGCGCCTACCTTCTATGCGGCGCTGCTCGCGTATCCCGGCGAGGGCTTCAGGTACGACCTGTCATCGCTTCGCGCCTGCGTGTCCGCGGGAGAAGCGCTGCCGAAGCCGCTCTTCGAGCAATGGAAGCGGCGCTTCGCTCTCGAGATCCTCGACGGCATCGGTTCGACCGAGATGCTGCACATCTTCATCTCGAACTGGCCGGGCAAAGCGAAAGGCGGAACGAGCGGCACCGTCGTTCCCGGCTATCGAGCGAAGATCGTCGACGATGACGAGCGCGAGCTCCCCGCTGGCGAGGCCGGCAGCCTCTGGGTCTCCGGCGACAGCGCGTGCGCGTACTACTGGAACAAGCACGACAAGACGAAGAAGACCATCCGCGGCGAGTGGATGGTCACCGGGGACAAGTACCACCTCGACGCGGACGGCTACTTCACATATGAGGGCCGGAGCGACGACATGCTGAAGGTGTCCGGCCAATGGGTCTCGCCCGCCGAGGTCGAGGCCGCGCTTATGGAGCACGCGGCCGTCCTCGAGTGCGGTGTGGTCGGCATGAAGGACAAGGACGAGCTCGTGAAGCCGAAAGCGTTCGTCCTGCTGAAGCAGGGACAGCGTGGTAGCGATGCACTCGCCGAGGAGCTGAAGCTGTTCGTGAAGGGCCGCATCACGCCGTACAAGTACCCGCGCTGGATCGAGTTCGTGGACGACCTGCCGAAGACGGCGACCGGGAAGATCCAGCGCTTCCTTCTCCGCGAGCGCGCGTTGTGACCGACGCCCGGCAACGCGTCGACTCCTGGCGACGCTCGGCGCGCCAGGACCCCGACGGCTTCTGGGCGCGCGCGGCGGAGCAGCTGCCGTGGACGCAGCGTTGGGAGAAGGTCCTCGATTGGCAGCCGCCGACCTTCCGCTGGTTCGTCGGCGGGCGGACGAACCTCGCCCGCAACTGCATCGACCGGCACATCGACGCAGGCGACGGCGCACGGACCGCGCTCATCACCGAGAACGAGCGCGGCGAGCGCCGCGTGCTCAGCTACGAGGAGCTTGGTGTGGAGGTGCGGCGGGTCGCCGCCGCGCTGCGGGGCCTCGGCATCAAGAAGGGCGACCGCATCGGTATCTACATGCCGACGTCGGCCGAGGCGATCACGCTCATGCTCGCGTCCACTCGCATCGGCGCGGTCATGCTCGTCGTCTTTGCGGGCTTCGGCGCAGGTGCACTCGGTGAGCGCCTGCGTCTCGCCGGCGCGCGCGCGGTGTTCGCGACGGACCTCACGTATCGCAAGGGCAAGGACGTCCCGCTCAAGGGGATCGTCGACGATGCCGTCGCCGGGTGTTCGACCATCGAGCACGTCGTCGTGCTGCGGCGCTCGCAGGACACGCCGATGACCGCGGGCCGCGACATCGCCTGGGAGGACTTCCTGGCACTCGGCACGGGCCAGGGCGACGAGGCGCTGGATCTGGAGTCGAACGAGCCGGCGTACATCCTCGCCACGAGCGGCACGACCGCGAAGCCGAAGCTCGCGGTCCACACGCACGGTGGGTATCAGGTCTACGTCCACGCGATGGCTCGCTGGATGTTCGGGCTGCGGCCGGATGATGTGTGGTGGTCGACGTCCGACATCGGGTGGGTCGTCGGCCACTCGTACATCGTGTTCGCGCCATTGCTCATCGGCTGCACGACGATCGCGTACGAGGGCGCGCTCGATCATCCGAACGCGGAGACCTTCTATCGCATCGTCGCGGCCAACAGGGTGACCGGCGCGTTCACGTCTCCGACGGCGGCGCGCCTCCTGATGCGGCACGGCCTCGAGCCCGCGCGCAAGCACGACCTCGCGACGCTCGAGCGCCTGTTCTGCGCGGGGGAGGTCCTGAACGCACCCGCCTGGGAGTGGCTGCAGAAGGAGGTCTTCCTGGACCGTATCCCGGTCATCGACCACTACTGGCAGACCGAGACGGGCGGTCCCGTCGTGGGCAACCCCTACGGCGTTGCGCTGCTCCCGATCAAGCCAGGATCGTCGGGCGTCCCGCTCGCGGGGATCGAAGCGAAGGTCGTCACGCCCGAGGGGGCGCCGTGCGCTCCGGGCGAGAAGGGGATCTTCGTCATCGAGCGGCCGTTCCCGGGTCTCACGGCGTCGCTCTGGGCCGAGCCCGGGCGCTACGCGCACGACTACTGGGACAAGGTGCCCGGCCGCAACGTCTACTTCACCGGCGACGCGACCTCGATCGACGAGGACGGCTACGTCTGGTTCAGCGGGCGCGCTGACGAGATCATCAAGATCGCGGACCATCGCATCGGCACCATCGAGGTCGAGACGGCATTCCTGCGGCACCCTGCCGTCGTGGAAGCCGGCGTCACGGGTCGACCCGACGAGCTGCGCGGTCAGGTCATCTCCGCGT
>JBKJTV010000282.1:0-5994 GCA_046589985.1 Candidatus Limnocylindria bacterium
CTTCGAGCCATAGACGGGGACGCTCGCCCGCGCCGCGCCGCCGAGCGCCTTGTAGAGCGGGATGCCCTGCGCCTTCGCGACGATGTCCCAGAGCGCGCAGTCGATGCCGCTCATGGCCTCCTGGACGAAGCCGCGGTAATGGCCCCACGGCCGCAGGAGCCCGAAGCACTCGTCCCAGATCCCCTCCACGTCGCGGGGGTCGCGGCCCTCGACGACGGGCCACAGGAGCTCGCGCACCACTGAGTCGAGCACCTTCGGCGCCCGACGGGCGATGCACTCGCCCCAGCCGGTGATGCCGTCGTCGGTCGTGAGCGCCACGACCATCGCCTTGAAGGTCGAGTACGAGCCTGCGCCGAACTCGATGTGCTCGCCCTCGGCCTCGAGGACCCAAGTCTCGAGCTTCGCGACCTTCATGGCCGGAGGCTAGCGCCGGGTCGGACGGACTGCTCACTGACTCGTTCGCTTGACGGCCTCCTGAGGCCCACCTACAGTGTTAGCAGTCACGCGGCGCGAGTGCTAACGGCACCCCAAAGGCGCTACGAACCGCGCTTCGCGCTGCGTAAAACGCAGGTAATACATGGGAGGGAGCACACATGTCAGCAGTCGCGACGAAGCTCAAGCTCAAGCCCCTCGGTTCCCGCGTGGTCATCAAGGCATCCGCGCGTGATGAGATGACCAAGAGCGGGATCGTCCTTCCGGACACGGTGAAGGACAAGCCTCAGGAGGGCAAGGTCCTGGCGGTCGGCCCGGGTGACCGGCACCCCGACACCGGCGAGCGCATCAAGGTGGATCTGAAGGAGGGCGACCGCGTCCTCTTCCAGAAGTACTCCGGCACCGAGTTCAAGCTCGATGACGAGGAATACATCGTCCTCAGTGAGAAGGACATCCTCGCGCTCATCGAGTCTTAAGAAGAGGGGAGAGAACATGGCAAAACAGATCGTCTTCAACGATGAGGCCCGCAAGTCCCTGAAGGCGGGTGTCGACAGGATGGCGAACGCCGTCAAGACGACCCTCGGTCCGAAGGGCCGCAACGTCGCCGCCGACAAGAAGTTCGGCGCGCCGACGGTCACCCACGACGGCGTCACCGTCGCTCGCGAGATCGAGCTCGAGAATCCTTTCGAGAACATGGGTGCGCAGCTCCTCAAGGAGGCTGCCACCAAGACGAACGACTCTGCCGGTGACGGCACGACGACCTCTGTCGTGATCGCTCAGGCGATCGTCCACGAGGGCCTCCGCAACATCGCCGCCGGCGCCAACCCGATGATGCTCAAGCGGGGCCTCGAGAAGGGCGTCGTGGCGGTCGTCGCTGAGATCAAGAAGCAATCCAAGGAGATCAAGGGCAAGGAAGAGATCGCGCACATCGCCGAGGTCTCGGCCGCCGACCGCGAGATCGGTGCGCTCATCGCCGAGGTCCACGACAAGGTGGGCCGCGACGGCGTCATCACCGTCGAGGAGTCGAAGGGTCTCGAGTTCGAGAAGGAATACGTCGAGGGGATGCAGATCGACCGCGGTTACATCTCCGCGTACTTCGTCACGAACGCGGACCGGATGGAGGCCGTCATCGACGAGCCGTACATCCTCATCACCGACAAGAAGATCTCCGCCATCACCGACATCCTGCCGGTCCTCGAGAAGGTCGTGCAGGTCTCCAAGAACCTCGTGCTCGTCGCCGAGGACGTCGACGGGGAAGCCCTCGCGACGCTCGTGGTGAACAAGCTGCGCGGCACGATCAACGTGCTCGCGGTGAAGGCCCCGGGCTTCGGTGACCGCCGCAAGGCGATGCTCGAGGACATCGCGATCCTCACGGGCGGCGTGGTCATCAGCGAGGAGGTCGGGCGCAAGCTCGACTCCACCACGGTCACCGACCTCGGCCGCTGCCGCCGTGTCTCGGCGGACAAGGACGAGACGACCTTCGTCGAAGGCCGCGGCGCGCAGGACAAGATCCTGGGCCGCGTGAAGCAGATCAAGGCCCAGATCGAGGAGACCACCAGCGACTTCGACAAGGAGAAGCTCAACGAGCGTCTCGCGAAGCTCGCCGGCGGCGTCGCGGTCATCCGGGTGGGTGCAGCGACGGAGATCGAGCTAAAGGAGAAGAAGCACCGCGTCGAGGACGCGCTTTCGGCAGCCAGAGCGGCCGTCGAAGAGGGCATCCTGCCGGGCGGTGAGGTCGCGCTGCTGAACGCGATCAGCGCGCTCGACAACGTCAAGGACGTCGAAGGGGACGAGCTCACCGGCGTGAACATCCTCCGCCGCGCGCTCGAGGAGCCCTTCAAGCAGCTCGTGCAGAACGCTGGCCGCGACGGCAACGTGATGCTCGAGCAGGTCCGCCGCAAGCAGGCGGAGACGAAGTCGGGGAACTGGGGCTACCACGTCATCAAGAACGAGGTCGTCGACCTCGTGAAGGAAGGCATCATCGATCCGGCGAAGGTGACCCGCTCCGCTCTGGAGAACGGCGCATCGGTCGCGGCGATGATCCTCACCACCGAGGCGCTCATCACGGATCTTCCTGAGAAGGACAAGGCATCGGCTGGGATGCCCGGCGGCGGCGGGATGGATTATTAGTCCTTCCCGATAGCGAGCGACACGAGAGGAGCCCGGTCGAAAGACCGGGCTTCTTCTTTAGGGCTGCGGGTAGAACCTCGACTGCATGACGATCGGGCCTGCGCGCTTGCCCGTCGTCTGGGTCTCGAGCGTCACCGCGCACTGATCGAAGCCCGTGACGGGGACGCCGACGTCGATCATCCGTACCCCGCTCTCGGACGGCGCGAAGCTCGAGCCGCGGATCCAACGGCCGTCTTCGTCGACGAGCCAGATCGTGTAGTTATAGCCCGACGGCACCGCCGGCAGGTCATGGAAGACGACATAGGCCGGTGAGCTCTGCGGCACGAAGAGCATCCCGCCCGCGCCCTTCCAGCGGTCGACGCCGCTCATGTACCAGCTGCGGCCGCCGTGACTCACGCGCTGGGCGATCGCGAGCGACGCATCGCGCTCGGCACGGAGCGTTTCCATCTGCCGTCCGACACCGACGCTCATCACCGCGAGCGTGATCGCGGCGGCGGCGAGGGCCGCGGCCGGCAGCCATGACCGTGATGGCCGGAGCCACGCGATCGGTGCCCGTCGCGCGGGCGTCGCCGACAGGATGATGCGGTCGCGTAGGCCGGGCGATGGCTCGCGCGCAGGAAGCGACTCGTGGATCGCTGAGAGGACGTCGCCGAGGGCCACGGCTTCAGCGCGGCAGTCCGCGCACGCAACGAGGTGCTGATCGACCTCGGCGCGCGAGGCGGGAGGCAACACACCAAGGATGTAGAGCTCGAGGTCGTCGAGGACGTGGTTCATCGTGAGTACTCCAGCGCGCGCCGCATCTTCTGGAGGCCGATCCGCATGCGGCCCTTCACCGTCCCGAGCGGGACGCCCATGAGCGCTGCGAGCTCCACCTGGGTGTAGCCGCCGAAGTACGCGAGCTCGATGGTGCGGCGCTGCGCCGCGGGCAGGGTCTCGAGGACCCGCCGCACGCCCTGCTGCTCCAGGTTGCGGGTGGCCTCCTCCGCCGTGTCGCTGTCAGCCGCATGGTGCTCGGCCTCCTCGAGGGGCGCCGGCCGGAAGGCGGTCTTGCGGCGAAGCACGTCGACGGAGCGGTGGTGGACGATCGACAGGAGCCAGCCACGAACGGTCCCGCGGTCGCGCTTGTAGCTGCCGGCGCCCCGCCAGGCGAGAAGGAAGGCGTCGTGGACGGTGTCCTCGGCCGCTTCCGGCTCCCCGAGGATGCGATAGGCGAGCGCGTAGGCGAGCCGGCCGTAGCGGTCATAGAGGATCGCGAGGGAGCTGAGCTCCTGGGCGGCGAGGTCTGCGATGAGTGAGTCGTCGGTGCGCTCGGTCGGTTCGGTCATCCCTCAGGACTGTACGGATGTGGTCCAACTACGGATGCCTGACGCGGTGGGCTTTGCCGCCCGAAGCCGATCAGACGGGCAAAAAAAGTGACCCGAGCGACCTGCCGCTGTGCCCCGCCGCTGCTCCGTAGTCCAGCGGCTTGGCCAGGGAGCCGATCCTCGATGTCCTCTCGGATCGCCTTTGATGCTATCTCCGGTTGCGCTCCCGGGGCCCGGTGATCCTTGATGGAATCTCTGATCCCGTTCCCTTTGGCAGACCCCTCGGGTCGAGACAGACCATAGCCGCGCGGCGAGGGGCCGAGCAACGGCTTTATCCACAGGTTCAGGTCCCCCCGGGCCTCGCCTGTCCACCAACGGGAGAAGTTCTCCACCTGATGTCCACGTCGGCCGCGCACCGACGGGCAAAAAGAAGGCCTCGAGGCACTGTCACCAACGAAGCGAGGTTGCCGACGATCAGATCGCCGAACGCTCCCCGGGTGACCGCCCCTCGAGGCGTGGGTCGGACCTTAACGCCGAGGCGCAGGCTCGCGGAAGCGGTCTATCCACGACCTCGCAGGCGGTCATCCACAGGATCGTCGAGTTATCCACGCTCGTTCGCGAGCGGCAGACGGACCGTGAACACAGCGCCGCCACCTCCACGCTCGCCGACGACGACGGTGCCGCCGTGCGCGTCCACGAGCTGGCGCACGACGAACAGGCCAAGCCCGATCCCGGAACGAAAGCCGACCTCGGGAAGCCGGTAGAACCGGTCGAAGATGCGCTCCCGCTCGGCCTGCGGCACGCCGGCACCGTCGTCGCTCACGGTGAGGACGGCTTCCGGGCCGTCGATGGCGAGCGCGACATCGGGCGCGAAGCCCTGCAAGGCGTGTCGCAAAGCGTTCGAGAGGAGGTTCGTGACGACCTGGTCGAGCCGGTCAGGGTCGCCGGCGATGGGCACGCGCCCGCTGGGCAGCCGGAGGGAGATCGGCCGTGCGCTGGCGCCCGCGTAGTTGGCGACGGACTCCGACACGATCCCGGCGAGATCGACCGGCCGCAGCTCCACCGGCCAGCGGCCGGACTCGAAGCGCTCGACGGTGAGGAGGGTGTCGACGAGCCGGACGATCCGGTCCACGTTGGCGCGCCCGCGGTGCAGGTAGTTGGTGAGCCGCTCGCGCTGCGGGGTCTGGGGGATGTCGAGCCTCGGAAGCGACCGCGTGGCGAGGTCGATGTAGCCGGAGATGGCCGCGAGCGGCGTGCGGAGCTCGTGACCGACGAGCCCGAGGAAGTCATCGCGCGAGCGGCGGGCGCGGCGTTCGGCCGTGACGTCCCGGTAGATCTCGATGCGCCCGGTCGTCTGGCCGGCCGCATCCCGGACGGGTGCTGAGTAGCGGGAGAGGTTGCGTTGCGGGTCTCCGATGGCGACCTCGTCCGTCGCGACCTCCTCCATCGTTCCGTACAGGTGACGGAGCCGCGCCAGGAAGCCCTCGGGCTCCGTGACGCCCGGTGCGACGAGCTCCGTGAGCAGGTGATGGAGGTTCTCGCCGACGTGCGCGTGGAGCGGCGCGCCGAGGAGGTCTGACGCACGCGCGTTCGCGAATCGGAGCGTGAGATCCTTCCCCACGAGCAGGACCCCCTCGTTCGTCGACTCAAGGATGCGGTGGAGCTCCGCCCGCGAGCGCTCCGCCTCCCCGCGCTGGGCGACGAGGATCGCTGACCACGATTCCCCGGTCATCCGCAGGAAGCGCTTCGCGAAGTCGCGGATGATCTCGGCGACCGGCGGCAGATATAACCCCGCCTTGTCGAGGTGCACGAAGACGATGTCCATGAAGCAGAAGATCCCTTCGGTGATCTGGGTGATCGTCACGCCCCGCTGGTACACGTGCGCCATCGCAGCGTCGTCAGCGAGCGCGCCGGTGTCGACGTCAAGCCGCGCGCGCGGTGCTTCGAGGTGGCGCGTGAGCCCGCGCTGCAGCCCGGCCACGATGCGCTCCACCGTCGCGTCGGAGGGCGTCGCGTCACGCAGCACTCCGGAGTCCGCAAGGGCCGCGGTCCATTCAGCGATGAGGACCCGTGTCTCGAGCGATCCGATGAGCCGCGCGGCGCGGATCCGCTCGGTCCCGAGGGTCGT
>JBKJTV010000216.1:0-11321 GCA_046589985.1 Candidatus Limnocylindria bacterium
GTCGTGCATCCAACCGAGATCCCACTTCATCCCGAAGCCGAGACCGCCGGCGTCGACCGGACGCGAGACCCCTATCCAGGCGTGGGACTCCTCGGCGATCGTCTCGACACCCGGGAATTCCGCGTTCAGGTGCCGGTCCATCTCGCGAAGGAGCTCGATGGCGCCGAGGTTCTCATGTCCGCCGAGCTGGTTCGGGACCCAGGTGCCGGGCGGGCGGGAGTAGTCGAGGCGGAGCATCGAGGCCACCGCGTCGACACGGATCGCGTCGGCGTGGTAGCGGTCGACCCAAAAGCGCGCGCTCGAGAGCAGGAACGACCGCACCTCGTGCCGGTCGTAGTTGAAGATGTGGCTCTTCCAGTCGGGATGCACGCGCTGGCGACGATCCTCGTGCTCGTAGAGATGTGTTCCGTCGAAGTACGCAAGGCCGTGAGCGTCGTCCGGGAAGTGGGACGGCACCCAGTCGAGGACCACGCCGATGCCCTTCTGGTGCAGGTGATCGATGAGGAACATGAGATCCTCGGGCGCGCCGTAGCGCGCCGTCGCGGCGAAGTAGCCCGTCGTCTGGTAGCCCCATGACCCGTAGAAGGGGTGCTCCATGACCGGCATGAGCTCGACGTGCGTGAAACCGAGGCGAAGCGCGTGGTCAGCGAGAAGCGGTGCCTGCTCGCGGTAGGTGAGGAAGCGATCGCCGTCCTCAGGCACGCGGCGCCACGACCCAAGGTGGACTTCGTAGATCGACCAGGGCGCGGGCGCGGCGCGTGCCGCGCCGCGGGCCTCGAGCCACTTCTCGTCGCCCCAGTCATAACGGAGCGCGCTCACCACGGACGCGGTCAAAGGCGGCAGCTCGGTGCGGAACGCGAGCGGGTCCGCCTTGTCCGCCGACTGCCCGTCCGGCCCGACGACCCGCAGCTTGTACGAGGCGCCCTCGCCGATCCCCGGAACGAACGCCTCCCACACGCCGCCGCCGCGCGGCAGCATCACGTTGCGTCGCGGATCCCAGCCGTTCCAGTCGCCGAGCACCGCGACGGTCCGCGCGTTCGGCGCCCACACCGCGAACGCGACGCCGCCCGGCCGGACGTGCGCGCCGAGGTGCTCGTAGAGACGGGCGTGCGTCCCCTCCGCGAGCAGGTGCAGGTCGTACTCGGTGACGAGGCTGCTCAGGCTCGCCGTGGCCCTTCGAGGATCGCGCGCAGCCCACGGATCGGGACGCGCGCCCAATCGGGGCGCAGCGCGAGCTCGTACTCGAGCTCCCGCGCGGCCTTCTCAAGAAGGAACGTCTCGAGAAGCAGCGCCGCGTCACCGGGCTTCGCCGGCCAGAGCCGCGCATCACCCGCGGCGTCTCGGTACGTGCGCAGGTAGCGCGCGGAGACGAGTGCGGTCCACACGTGTGCCCAGGCTTCGCTCGTCGGCGTACGGTCTGGGCGCGATGCGAGCGCGACCTGCGCCGCGTAGTCGAACGAGCGCAGCATTCCCGCGACGTCGCGCAGCGGGGACCGCTTCGCGCGGCGCTCGGACAACGCGGTCGCGGGCTCGCCCTCGAAGTCGATGATCATCGGCTCGTCGCTCGCGAGGATCACCTGCCCGAGGTGGTAGTCGCCGTGGATCCGCGTGCGCCACGCCGCGAGAGGCCGCTCGATGAGCTCCCGCACGCGCTCGGAGCCCGCCCCCTCATGCGCGAGCAGGGCCTCGGCCTCGCGTCGCGCGTCCGGGCCGAGCCCATGGAGCGCGCCCCGCAGCCGGCGCAGCGAGCGCGCGAGCTGCCCGCGCAAGGACTGGTAGACGGACCGCTGATGCGCGGGTGTGAACGGCTCCGGCGCGAACGCGGGATCGTCCGGATCGGCGATCAGCGCGCGATGCAGCTCCGCGGTACGGGTCGCCAGCTTCTCGACGAACGCGAGATCCGGAGCGAGTGCCGCGATCGCGGCGCTCGGCGGCTCGAGCTCCGCGAGTGCGAGTGGCGTCGCGCTCACCAGTGCGGGCGGCTCCGTCGGACCGACGCGGTCGAGGAAGGCCCCGATCATCTCCTGGCTGCGCTCCCACGCGTCGCCCTGGTTCGGCACGTAGGCCTGGAGCATCGCCAGCGTCATCCGCCCCCGATCGGTCACGTACTCGAGGCTGCCGGCGACGGGCGGCGTGTACGCGAAGCCCGCGCGCTCCGTGAGGAAGCGCCCGATCTCGATGTCGGGATGCGCCCCCGCGTCCGCGCGCCGGTAGAGCTTCAGGATGAGGCGCTCGCCGAAGACGACCGAGCTGTTCGTCTGCTCGGCCGTCGAGAGCGTCGCCTCGGGCAACGCGTCGTCACGGGGCACGAGGTGCGCGAGCGAGGGGGCGGCGACGCCGACAAGGCTGCCGCCATCGGCCGCGTGCCGGCGGCGGCGCGCGATCGTACGGACGAGCGCGGTGTCGAAGGCAGGGTCGCCGAGCGCGTCGACGACCGCGCCTTGCGCGCCCCCACGGAGCGTCGCGAGCGCCTGATCCGAGCCTTCGGGCGCGAGGCGCAGCGGGAGCACGTACAGCTCGGGCTCGCCTTCGGTGTACGCGACCTCGACGAGCGTGAGCAAGGCGCCACCTGCGTCGCGCAACGGCACGGCCCGCGTGAACCGCGCCGCGGTGATGCGCCGGTCCTTGCCGCCGAACCAGCGGCGAGCGCGGAGGTACTCCGGCAGCGCCGGCGCGAGGGCGGCGCGGCCGGCCCGCGTGAGCAACAGCTCGTCCCACGGTCCGTCGACCTCGATCGACGGCGTCGCCGGCGCGGGCGGCTCGCTGACTGCACGGCGGTCCTCGAGCAGGAACCAGTGGAAGCCGTGCGGCGAGAGAGTGATGAAGTACGGCAGCGCGCCGATGGCCGGGAACTCGGTCATGCCGAACATCTCGACCGGGACTCGCCCCGAGCACGAGCGCAGGTCGAGCTCGCACGGCTGCGCGAAGCGCGACAGGTTCGCGATGACGAGGATGAGCTGGTCCTCGTGTCGGCGAAGGAACGCGAGCACCTTGCGGTTGTCGGGATGGAGGAACTCGAGGGAGCCGCGGCCGAACGCGGCGTATCGCTTGCGCAGCGCGATGAGCCGCTTCGTCCAGGACAACAGCGAGTGCGGGTTGGACTGCTGCACCTCGACATTGACCGTCTCGTGGTGGTACTCCGGGTCGACGATGACGGGCAGGTAGAGCTTCTGGCGATTCGCCTCTGAGAATCCGGCGTTGCGGTCTGCGGTCCACTGCATCGGCGTCCGCACGCCGTTCCGGTCGCCGAGGTACACGTTATCCCCCATCCCGATCTCGTCGCCGTAGTAGAGGACGGGCGTGCCCGGCAGCGAGTAGAGAAGGCCGTTCATGAGCTCGATCCGCCGGCGGTCGTTCCCGAGGAGCGGCGCCAGCCGGCGGCGGATGCCGAGATTGATGCGGGCGACAGGATCTTGCGTGTACACCCGATACATGTAGTCGCGCTCTTCGTCGGTGACCATCTCGAGCGTCAGCTCGTCGTGGTTGCGGAGGAAGAGCGCCCACTGCGCGTTGTCAGGGATCGCCGGTGTCTGCGCGAGGATGTCGACGAGCGGGAAGCGGTCCTCCATACGGATGGACATGAAGAGGCGCGGCATGAGCGGGAAATGGAATGACATGTGGCATTCGTCGCCGCCGCCGAAGTACGCCGCCGCGTCCTCCGGCCACTGGTTCGCCTCCGCGAGGAGGATCCGACCCTTGTGCCGGGCGTCCACGTGCCTGCGGAGCTCCTTCAGGAACGCGTGGGTCTCGGGCAGATTCTCGCAACCTGTCCCGTCGCGCTCGAAGAGGTACGGGATCGCGTCGAGGCGGAGCCCGTCGAGGCCGAGGTCGAACCAGAAGTCGAGCGCCTTCATCACGGCGGCGCGGACGTCGGGGCTCTCGAAGTTGAGATCCGGTTGGTGCGAGTAGAAGCGGTGCCAGTAGTACGCATTCGCGACCGGATCCCAGGTCCAGTTCGACGTCTCGATGTCCTTGAAGATGATCCGCGCGTCCTCGTAGCGGTGGACCGTATCGCTCCAGACGTAGAAGTCGCGCGCCTTCGTGCCCGGCTTCGCGCGCCGCGCGCGCTGGAACCAGGGGTGCTGATCGGATGTGTGGTTCGCGACAAGCTCGCCGATGACGCGGACGCCACGCCGATGCGCCTCCCGAACGAGCCGCTTCACGTCGGCCAGGTCGCCGTATATCGGGTTCACGTCGGTGTAGTCCGAGATGTCGTAGCCGTCGTGGCGCAGCGGCGATGGCATGAAGGGCAGCAGCCACAGCGCGTTCACTCCGAGCTCCTGCAGGTAGTCGAGCTTCCCGATGAGCCCGTTGAAGTCCCCGATGCCGTCGCCGTCAGAGTCGGCGAAGGCGCGAACGTGTAGCTCGTAGATGACGGCGTCCTTGTACCAGTCGTCGACGTGCGTCTTCAGCGTCGCGGCGCGCGGCGAGGTCACCTGCCGCTGCGCCGCCCCCGTCCGTTTCGGCACGGTCATCGCTCGAGCTCGAAGATGTGTGCTGCACCCGGAGCGAGGCGCACGAAGTTGCGGGGACCGTTCCAGAAGTAGCGCGCTCCGTCAAGGAGATCGTGCACGAGGAACTGCGCGCCGTCGGTCACACCGAGCGCGCCGAGGTCGAGGGCCGTCCAGCCCGACTCCGTGTGCTCGTGCCCGAGCGAGACGACGCAGAGGATGGTGTCGCCACCCGCGCGCTTGCTGTAGGCGAGGAGCCGATCGTTGTCGGTCGGATGGACCGTGAGCCCGCGGTCGCGCTGGAGCGCCGGATGCTGACGGCGGACCTCGTTCAGCCGCGCGACGAGCGGGGCGATGCCCTGCTTCAGATCGAGCGACCAATCCTTCAGCTCGTACTTCTCGGACCGCGCGTATTCCTCTCGCCCGGGGCCGAGTGCCTCCGTGGCCATGGACTCGAACGCGGGTCCGTAGATCCCCCAGTTCGCCGCGAGGGTCGCGGCGAGGACGGCGCGCGAGGCGAAGGCCGGCCGCGCGGCACGCTGCAGCGCGAACGGAAGGATGTCCGGTGTGTTCGGCCAGAAGCTCGGACGGAAGTACTCGACGAGGTCCGTGCGCATGAGCTGCGCGGCGTACTCCTCGAGCTCCCACCGCGCGTTCCGCCACGTGAAGTAGGTGTACGACTGCGAGAAACCGGCCTTCGCGAGACGCGCCATCACCTTCGGTCGTGTGAAAGCCTCGGACAGAAAGATCAGGTCGGGGTGGTCGCGCCGCACCTCGCGGATGAGCCATTCCCAGAAGGCGAACGGCTTCGTGTGCGGGTTGTCGACGCGGAAGATCGAGATCCCCTGCTGGACCCAGTGCAGGACGACGTCCCGCAGCGCCCCCCAGAGCGCGCGCCACTCGGTCGTCTCGAAGTCGAACGGGTAGATGTCCTGGTATATCTTCGGGGGGTTCTCCGCGTAGCGGATCGAGCCGTCGGGCCGGTGTCGGAACCAATCCGGGTGCTCGGCCACCCACGGGTGGTCCGGCGAGCACTGGAACGCGATGTCGAGCGCGAGCTCCATCCCGTGCTCCCGGCACGCACGCACGAGGTGATGGAGATCGTCCAGCGTCCCGAGCTCGGGCGCGATGGCATCGTGCCCCCCTTCTGCGGAGCCGATCGCCCAGGGGCTGCCGGGATCGCGCGGACCGCAGGTCTCGCTGTTGTCGGGTCCCTTCCGGTGCGACCGGCCGATCGGATGGATCGGCGGGAGGTAGAGAACGTCGAAGCCGAGCGCACCGACGTACGGCACGACGCGCTCCGCGACGTCGGCGAGCCCGCCGAACGATCGCGGGAACACCTCGTACCACGCGCTGTGCGCGGCGCGCTCGCGCTCGACCTGAACGGGGTATTCGGCAGTCCGTGTCGTGTGACGGCGCGCCGCGTAGCGCCGCATGAGCGCGCCAAGCGCCGGATCGAGGGCGGCGCGCGCGTCGTCCTCGCGGAGTCGCGACGCGAACTCGCGCAGCTCTGCGGCATCCGCGGCATGCGCGCGGCGCGCGGCGCGCTCGACGAGCTCGACACCTGCCTGCAGCTCGAGCTGGAGGTCCTGTCGTGCGGCGAGGCGCCGCTCGAGATCGTGCACCCACGAGCCGAAGGGATCGACCCAGCCTTCGATGGCGAACCGGTGGAGGCCGAGCGAGTCGACGACGAACCGCGCGAGCCAGCTGTCGTTCACCACGTGCTGTCCCGCGGCCTCGTGCCACTCGCTCTCGCCGTCCTTGCGGTGCAGCACGCTGCACGCGATCCGGTCGTGGCCATCCGCATAGGCGTCGAACTCGACGGCGACCTCGTCGCCTACCGCCCGCTTGATCGGGAAGGCTCCGCCGTCGACGCTCGGGCGCACGTCCTCGATGGCGACTCGGCGCCGCCCTTCTACCGTCATTCGCCCTCACGTTGCAGGACCGTCGCCAGACTGTCAGCGCTTGCTCGGACGCCCGGTCGGGCCGTGCTGGTGCGGGCCTTGCCCCACAGTCGATGGGTGACCTTTTCCCGGCGCTGCACGTACCGCGTACAGCTGCGCCCCGGCTTCGGCTTCCGCGAGGCGGCCGGGATCGTGGGCTATCTCGCGCGCCTCGGCGTCAGCCACCTGTACACGTCGCCCTACCTCGCGGCCGCGCCGGGCAGCACGCACGGCTACGACGTCGTCGACCACCGCCGGGTGAATGAGGAGCTCGGCGGCGACGAAGGCCATGAGGCGCTGCGCGAACGCCTGCGGGACGCTGGCCTCGCGCAGCTCGTCGACATCGTGCCGAACCACATGGCGATCGACCGGCCGGAGAACGAGTGGTGGTGGGACGTGCTCGAGAACGGGCGCTCGAGCCGCTACGCGTCGTACTTCGACGTCGACTGGGATCCGCCGGAGTCGAAGCTCCGCGATACGGTCCTGCTGCCGGTCCTCTCCGACCACTACGGCCGGATCCTCGAGTCCGGCGCGCTTCGCGTCGAGCGCGACGGCCACACCTTCCGCATCCGCTACGGGGATCGCACGTATCCGTGCTCCCCAAAGACCCTGGACCGCATCCTCGCCGACGCCGGCCTCGACGATCTCGCGCTCGACGCCGCGTCGCTGCCCTCGTCCGAGCAGGACGACGAGGCGAGCATCGCCGACCGTCACGAGCGCAAGGAGCTCCTCGCCCGCGAGATCGGGCAACGCTGCGAGAGCGATCCCGACATCGCGCGCGAGCTCGACGCCGCGGTGGAGCGGCTGAACGCGGACCATGAGGCGCTCGACGATCTCCTCTCGCGACAGAACTACCGGCTCGCGTATTGGCGGGTCGCGTCGCAGGAGCTCGATTACCGGCGCTTCTTCGACATCACCGACCTCGTCGCACTACGGCTCGAGCGCGAGCACGTGTTCCGCGCCACGCACGAGCTGGTCCTCGACTGGGCTCGCGAGGGACGCATCGACGGGATCCGAGTCGACCACCCCGACGGTCTCCGCGATCCGGAGGAGTACTTCGAGCGCCTCGCGGCCGGAGCTCCGCGCGCCTGGCTCGTCGGCGAGAAGATCCTCCAGGCCGACGAGACGCTCCCGGAGTCCTGGCCCATCGCCGGCACGACCGGGTACGACTTCTGCGCGCTCGCGTCGGGCCTGTTCGTCGATCCCGCGGGCGAGTCGCCGCTCACGGAGCTCTACGCGGAGGTCACCGGCGAGCGCCGACCATACCGCGAGGTCCTCTACGAGGCGAAGCACGACGTCATGCGCACGTCGCTCGCTGCCGACCTCGAGCGGCTGACCGTCTTCTTCGTGCGCATCTGCGAGGGACGGCGGCGGTACCGCGACTACACACGACCGGACCTCCGCGCGGTGTTGCGCGAGACGGTGGCGTGCTTCCCGGTCTACCGAAGCTACGTCCGCGCGGAGAACAGCGTCGTACGTCCCGCGGACGAGGCGGTGATCGAGGAGGCCATCGCGGAAGCGCGGACGCGGCGCTCGGATCTCGACGGTGAGCTGTTCGAGCTCCTGCGCGACATCCTGTTGCTGCGGATCGCCGGGCCGAATGAGGCCGGGCTCGTCATGCGCCTGCAGCAGTTCATGTCGCCGGTCATGGCGAAGGGCGCGGAGGACACGGCCTTTTACCGCTACTCGCGCCTCGTCGCGCTGAACGAGGTCGGCGGCGAGCCGGGGCGCTTTGGCACGACGCTCGCGGCGTTCCACCGGCACAACGCGCGCATCCAGGCCCGCTGGCCGGAAACGCTCCTCGAGACCTCGACCCATGACACGAAGCGCGCCGAGGATGTGCGTCTCCGCATCGCGCTCCTGTCGCAGGACCCAGCCGGCTGGGCGGAGGCCGTGCGCCGCTGGCAGGCCCTCACACAGCACCACCGGATGGACGCCCTTCCCGACGGCGAGACGGAGTACCTCCTGTATCAGACGCTCGTCGGCGCGTACCCGCTCTCCGAGGAACGCGCGCTGGCGTACATGGAGAAGGCGATGCGCGAGGCAAAGCGCCGGACGAGCTGGGTACAGCCCGATGAGGTGTATGAGTCCGCGGTGCGCGTCTTCGTCGAGGGCGCGCTGCGCGACACCGCCTTCACGGAGGACCTCGGCGCATTCGCGGAGCGGCTCGTCGCGCCGGCACGCGAGGCGTCGCTCGCGCTCACTCTGCTGAAGCTGACCTCGCCGGGGATCCCCGATCTCTACCAGGGCTCCGAGCTCTGGGACCTTTCCCTACTGGACCCGGACAATCGCCGCCCGGTGGACTTCGTCGCGCGCGAGCGCCTCCTCGCCGAGGTCGAACGGATGGGTCCGGCCGACGCGCTCGCGCGAACGGACGAAGGCGCGACGAAGCTGTTCCTGATCAGGCGTGCGCTCGCGCTGCGGGCGCGACGCGACGCCGCGTTCGCAGGCGCCTACCGGCCTCTCTGCGCGGCCGGTAGGCGCGGGGACGACGTCGTCGCGTACGCGCGCGGTGACGAGGTCGTGGCTGTGGCACCGCGCTTCACGCTCGACCGTGGCGACTGGGGCGACACGCGCCTGCCGCTTCCGGCCGGACGGTGGCGGGACGTGCTGAGCGGGCGCGAGACGGACGGCGGCGAGGCGCGGCTCGACGAGCTTGTATCGGCGTTCCCCGTCGCGCTGCTCGAGAGGACGTGAGCATCCGCGTCTGGCCAGGGCAGCCCTACCCGCTCGGAGCGTCGTGGGACGGGCAGGGCACGAACTTCGCGCTGTTCTCCGAGATCGCGAAGCGCGTCGAGCTTTGCTTCTTCGACGACGCGGGGAACGAGCAGCGGGTCGACCTGCCAGAGGTCACCGCGTACTGCTGGCACGGTTACGTGCCTGGTATCCGTCCCGGACAGCGCTACGGGTACCGCGTCCACGGCGACTACGACCCGCTGCGGGGGCTCCGCTGCCAGGGCGCGAAGCTGCTGATCGATCCGTACGCGAAAGCGATCGAGGGCCAGGTGCAATTCAGCCAGAAGATCTTCGCGTTCCGCCTTGACGCACCGGAGATCGACCTCGCGCCCGACACGACCGATAGTGCCGTGGCCATGCCGAAGAGCGTCGTCGTCGACGACACCTACGACTGGATGGGAGACCGTGCACCGAGGACGCCATGGCATCGCACGGTGATCTACGAGACGCACGTGAAGGGCATGACCATGCGGCACCCGGAGGTCCCCGAGGAGCTGCGCGGGACCTACACCGGCCTCGCCCAGCCCGCGATCCTGCGTCACCTGCGCGCGCTCGGGGTCACCGCCGTCGAGCTGCTGCCCGTCCACCAGTTCGTCCACGACGGCCATCTCACAGGTCAGGGGCTACGGAACTACTGGGGTTACAACACGATCGGCTTCTTCGCCCCGCACAACGAATACGCCTGCGGCGGCGGCCGCGGCGCCCAGGTCCGCGAGTTCAAGGACATGGTCCGGGCGCTCCATGGCGAGGGTCTCGAGGTGATCCTCGATGTCGTCTACAACCACACCGCCGAGGGCAGCCACCTCGGGCCAACGCTGTCGTTCCGCGGCATCGACGATCTTGCGTACTACCGGCACACCGCCGATCCGCACTACTACATGGACTACACCGGTACCGGCAACAGCCTGAACATGCGTCATCCGCACGTGTTGCAGCTCGTCATGGATAGCCTTCGCTACTGGGTGAACGAGATGCATGTCGACGGCTTCCGCTTCGACCTGGCCGCCGCGCTCGCGCGCGAGCTCCACGACGTCGACCGGCTGTCCTCGTTCTTCGACCTCATCCAGCAGGACCCCGTGCTGCGCGGCGTGAAGCTCATCGCGGAGCCATGGGACATCGGCGATGGCGGCTATCAGGTCGGCAACTTCCCACCACTCTGGAGCGAGTGGAACGGGAAGTTCCGTGACTCGGTGCGCGACCTCTGGCGTGGCGCGGACCAGGCTGTGCCCGATTTCGCCGCACGTCTCACCGGCAGCTCGGACCTCTACGAGTCCAGCGGTCGTCGTCCATACAACAGCGTGAACTTCGTGACCGCACACGACGGCTTCACGCTTCGGGACCTCGTGTCGTACGACGCCAAGCACAACGAGACGAACGGAGACGAAGGCGGGGGCGAGGACAGCAACCGTTCGTGGAATCACGGCTTCGAGGGACCGACCAATGACCCCGGGGTGAACGAGCTCCGCGCTCGTCAGCAGCGGAACTTCCTTGCGACGCTCGCGCTCGCGCAGGGCGTGCCGATGCTGAACGGGGGCGACGAGATCGGCCGCACGCAGCGCGGGAACAACAATGCGTACTGCCAGGACAATGAGCTCTCCTGGTACGACTGGAGCGACGTCGATACGGCGCTCCACGAGTTCACGCGACGCGTGCTCGCGCTGCGGCGCGAGCACCCGGTCTTCCAGCGCCGACGCTGGTTCCAGGGGCGCCCGATCCGCGGCTCGGGAGTACAGGACATCGCCTGGTTCGACCTGACGGGAACAGAGATGGCGGATGACGCCTGGAACGTGGGATTTGCGCGCTCGCTCGCGCTGTTCCTCAACGGCCGCGCGATCGCGGGCCTCTCCGAGCGTGGCCACCCGATCGTCGACGACACCTTTCTGCTGCTGTTCAACGCGCACGACGGTCCGCTCCCGTTCCGCGCGCCCCCCGCGCGATGGGGACGGCGCTGGACGAGTGTGCTGGATACCGCTCAGCTGGACGGCGCGGGTCACGGCTCGATCGACGCGGAAGAGGAGTGGGTCGTTGCGGGACGCTCTCTCGTGGTGCTCCGGTCGGACGGCTGAGGGCGGTCCTCGGTCAGCGATGCCCGCGCTGCCTTCGCGAGCCGGTGTTCGCGGGGATCCTCCGGATGCACGAGCGCTGCCCGCGCTGCGGACTGCTCTTCGAGCGCGAGCACGGCTACTTCACG
>JBKJTV010000191.1:0-5081 GCA_046589985.1 Candidatus Limnocylindria bacterium
GCTCGTCCTGGCCGGCATCGCGGTGGCGCCGCTCGTGCGGCGGCGCCTCTGGCGGCCGCGATGATCGCGAAGATCCGCTCCGCGCTCGCGAGCGATACGCGCATCGCGGCGCTGCTCGGGGCGGTGGCGCTCCCGCTGTATGTGGCTCCCGCGATCGGCGACCCGACGGTATTCGACTACTTCGGGCGCCTCGCCGTCGCGATCACCTTCGGCCGCGTCTGGCTCGACGGCGCGCCGCCGCAGCTCTACGAGCTCGTCGAGGTGGGTGGACACCTCTATCACGAGGTCCCGCCGCTCATCGCGCTCCTCCTCGTCCCGTTTACCGCGTTCGGGAGCCCCGCCCAGATCCAGACCGTCGCGTCGGCGATCATCGGCGCACTCTCCGCCGTGCCGATGTACCTCTCGCTCCGCGCGCTCGGGATCCCGCGCGCTCTCTCCGTGTGGTGCACCGTGCTCTCGGTCTTCGGCACGACGCTGTGGATCTCGGCTGTCGATGGGCGATCGTGGTTCGCCGCCGATGCGGCCGCGGTCCTGTTCGGCAGCACGGCGCTCTGGCTCGCGGCGTCCGGCCGCTCGTACCTCCTCGTCGGCGCCGCGCTCGGGGTCGGCGTGCTTGCCCGGACGCCGCTCGTCCTCGCCGCGCCGGGGCTCCTGCTCCTCGCACGCCGCGACGGCGAGCCGTTCCGCGACCTCGTCCAGCGGAGCGCGCTCCTCGTTGCGGGAGGCCTGCCGTTCGCGCTCATCCAGGCCGGCTACAACGTGCTTCGCTTCGGGGACCCGCTCCAAATGGGCTACGGGATCCGGCCGGATCCGAACCTCAGCCGCGGCATCTTCTCGGTGGACTTCATCCCACGGCACATCTACGCGATCTTCTTCGAGCCGCCGTTCTTCGCGGACGAGCCGCCCTTCTATTTCAGGGCGCGCTCGTTCGGTATGGGCCTCCTCACGTCGACGCCCGCATTGCTCTGGCTCGCCAAGACCGTGACCGAAGCGCGGCACGCGCGGCACGTCGGCCCGCTCGCACTCTCGGCGATCCTCGTGTTCGTCCCGAACCTGCTGTTCGTGACGACCGGCTACGAGCAATACGGCTACCGGCGCGTGCTCGACGCGCAGGCGTTCCTCATCCCGCTGCTCGCGTACGGTGCCGGTTGGACGAGGGCGGGCTGGAAGGACGCCGGCTCGACGCTCTTCCGCGTCGCCGTCGTCATCAGCGTCTGCGTGACCCTCTACTTCCTCGTCGAGATCCGGCTCTTCGACTTCGTGCCCGGGCGCCAGATCTACTGATGAGCGAGCCGCGGCCGCCCCAAGGCCCGCTTCGCCGGCGGCATGACATGACGAAGCGGTTGTCCGAGCGGTGGCCACCGCCGCTGTTCGGCCGGCCCGCGACCTCGCGCCTCTCGAGATCGACGGCCGCGCTCCGCCGTTTCTTCGACGTACAGGCCGGCTCGCTCTGGCGCGACCTCACCGGAGAGCTCGCGCGCCCGCACGGCACGGTCCTCGACGTCGGGTGTGGCGCGCAGCCCTACCGCTCGCTGCTGCACCCGGCCGACCGCTACATGGGGATCGACGTCGCCGCTGCGCATACAGATTTCGGATACGACGCGCCGGACACCCTCTACTACAGCGGGGATGTCTGGCCGGTGGCGGACGCGAGCGTGGACCTTGTCCTCTGCACGGAGACGCTCGAGCACGTCCGCGAGCCGGCGGTCTTCCTCGCCGAGGCGGCCCGCGTGACGAAGTGCGGCGGCGGGATCCTCCTCACTGTGCCCTTCTCCGCACGGTGGCACTTCATCCCGCACGACTACTGGCGGTTCACGCCCTCGAGCCTGCGCGACCTGCTCGAGCGCCATGGCTTCGCGGACGTCGCGGTGTACGCGCGCGGCGATCAGGTGACCGTCGCCTGCGACAAGGCGATGGGGCTCATCCGTCCGCTGCTGCTGCCGACGGGGCACCGCCCGCTCATGGCGGTCGGGCTGCGTCTGCTCGGACTGTTGTTCTCGCCGCTGTTCGTGCTCCTCGCCATCGTCGCCAACCTCTCGCTGCTCGGGCGCGGCGGCGACGATTGCCTCGGCTACACCGCCATCGCGACCCGGACGTAACGCAGAAACCTCTCCCCGTTCACGATCGACAGCGGGTCTGTTGCTCGGGATGCGGAATGCCCGCGACGACGCGTCGGACGGCGACGTCGAGCCCGGCCGCAAGCGGTGCCGTGCGTATCGTCTCGAGACGGTACGTCCCCTCGACGATCTCGAGCACGCCGCGCTGCTCCGGCTCGAGCGTGCAGGAGGACGTGAGGCTGACGACCAGGTCCCCGACTGCGAGCTTGGCGACCTCACGTTCGACGACCGGGCGCATCGCGCGCCACGCGAGCGCGTCCTGGAGGGGGTCGCCGGCCGTCGCCGCGTTCGCGCGACCGATGGCGGCTGCGAGCCCTGTCGCGTACGAAGCAGGCGCGAACAGCGCGACGCGACGCGCGGTGCTCGCGTCGGTCGACCACGTCGCTGACACGCGCCGCCACTCTTCGTCGTCAGCACCACCCGTGCGTGCCAGAGCGCCGCGTATCGCGTCGACCGGGGACGATGGCCAGGAGAACGCGATGACACCGATCGCGCTGTACGAGTACTTCACCAGGGTGACATCACGAACGCCCCACCAGGCGAGGAACGCGAGCGCCGTCGCAACGACGCAGACGGTCGCGCGACGGAGGCCCGGCGTCGCGACGCGGCGCGAGCGTGCGAGCCCGTATGCGCCGAGGAACAGCAGCGGGAGGCTGACGTGGAACAAGTTGTTGCCGTGCGAGCGGCCGACGTAGTAGGTGGAGATCGCGATGCCGGCGGCAGCGATCGCGAGAACGCGGCGCGCATGCGTGTCTTCCGTGGACGAGAGTCGCCCGAGAGCCCAGAACAGCGCACCTGCGTATGCCAGCGCGGGGACCCACCACAGGCCGACGGCGGGTATCGGCAACATCCCGAAGCCTTCGGCGTAGCGGCCGATGAGCGCCAGATAGGGGAGCGGATCGGGCCACCAGCCGCTCAGGAGCCGGACCGCGAGCGCGGAGACGGTCCAGGCACCAACGATCGACGCGAGCACCGTGGTCCCCGCCTTGAGGATCGCGCGCCCGGCCGTCGCGCGGCCGCGGAGCACCTCCGGGGCGCGCAGGGCGACGAACACGAGTCCGACCTGCACCAGTGCGTCCACGCTCCAGATCGCCGCGGTCGCGAGGAGAGCCCAGGCGATGATCTCGAGTTCTCGCCCGCGGGGCAGCAGGACGGCGGCTGTCATGAGCGCATACACGGGGCCGAAACGGAGGATCCCCGTGCTCGGCCACATGCCCGGCAGCCCGACCGGCAAGTAGACCAGCAACAGCAGCGAGCCAGCTGCCCCAACGATGAGGGCCACTGCGTCTCGCTCCGTGACCCGCCACACCAGGAGCAGGAAGCCGACGATGAGGAAGGTCTGCACGATCGTCGTCGACAGCGTGAGTCCCGCAAAGGTCGGCGAGCTTCCGGTCGCAGCCAACTGCAGCATGACGCCGTAGAGCGAGCCGACGCCGTACTGCGTATAGGTATCGACGAGGACCGTCCCGCCGTCGAGCAGTCGAAGCACGGGGCCGAGCACGTAGCTCTGCTCGTGGTGAAGGATCGGCAGCCGGGGCGTGAACGTCGCGCCCGCGACGACGAGCGCGACGACCGCGAGCAACACAGCACGGGTGCGCGCGCCGAGCCGCCTGCCGTGCACGAGCTCGGATCCCGCCGCGAACGCGAGGCCGATCGCGACCGCGATCCAGAGTCCCGCGATGGATGGACTCAGCTGCGGATAGAGCACCTCATCGGAGAGCGGCTCAGCGCGATCGAGCCCGAGCGCTGCGCGCAGGTACAGCGGAAGACCGATGACGATGAGGCCGAGGAAGGCGAGCTGAGCCGCGCGCTCCGCGGCCGGCGAGAGCCGTCGCCAGGCGATGACCTGGCCGGCGACGACAGCGACCGCGGCGGCCGACCCCGCCGGCCCGGGCAGCGTCAGGACGAGGGCCAGGGTCAGCGGCGCGCCGAGCGCGAGCGGCCAGCTGCCGCGCGCGAGGTGAGGCGCGGAGATCGCGCAGGCCGGAAGGATCCCGAGCACCGCAAGCACATAGCCGCGCAGCTCCCAGGTCTCGCCGAACGTCGTGACGCTCGAGACAGCCGCGACGAACAGGGCCGTCGCCTGGACCGCGAGCGCGAGTGCGATGAGCCATTCGGGTGGCCGGCGGCGGCCGTTCACCGACGGGAGCGACGCAGGTACAGCTCGCGGATCGCCGGCTCCCGCAGCCACTCCACGGTGCGCGCGAGTCCAGCCTCGAAGGGGATACGCGCCCGCCAGCCCAGCTCGCGCGCGATGCGGGACGGCTCCGAGATCCACACGGTCGTGTCCCACGCCCGGTCCGGCATGGAGCCCCACGCCGGCTGCTCCTGGATGGCCATGAGGCGCCGTGCGGTGTCGACGGCCTCGCGCAACGTCGTCTGCACGCCGGTCCCGACGTTGTAGACCGGACTCGGGGTCCGCTCCGCGTCGGCCGCGGCGATGAACGCCTCGCAGACGTCATCCACGTGAACGAAGTCGCGCGCCACGTTCGGGTCGACGAGCGGCGGCAGGCGTCCTTCGAGCCCGGCCAGCACGAGCTGTGGGATGAGCCGCGTCGGCTCCTCCCACGGGCCGTAGGCGGAGTACAGCCGCAGCGAGACGACGCGCGCGTGATCGCGCCGCGCCACGAACGCGCAGTATGCCGTCGCCGCAGCCTTGGTCGTCGCGTAGAGGCTGTTGGATTCGGTGGCCTCGTCCTCTCCCGGCGCGTGATCCTTCGCGCCGTACTCCGACGACGTCCCCGCGTACACGAACGCGCCGACCCCGGCTGCGCGCGCGGTCTCGAGGAGCACGATCGTGGCAAGGACGTTCGTCCGGACCGCGGCCTCGGGCTCCGTCTGGTGCGCATACGCGCCGTACGCGGCGAGGTGGAAGAGCCGCTCCGGTCGTGCGGCCGCAAGCGCGTCACGCACGGCGCCGGCGTCCGTGAGGTCCAGCTCGTGGACCCGGACCGCCCCTGCGAG
>JBKJTV010000270.1:0-2577 GCA_046589985.1 Candidatus Limnocylindria bacterium
CGAGCACGACACCTCGCTCGTCCCGATCTCGAACGCCCCGATCGAGAAGCAGACCGGGGCCGGCGCGGGCCGCACGTTCACGCGATTCGCCGCGATGCAGAAGATCTCCTCCTACCTCGTCGCCTTCTGCGTGGGCCCCTTCGAATCGACGCCTGTCGTGAAGAGCGCGTCGGGCTTCGACGTACGGGTCTGGCTCCCGCCGGGCCTCGCCGTCCGGGGTGTGTACGCGCGCGACTCGCACGTCCGGGCCCTCGGCTACCTCGAGCAGTACACCGGTATCCCATACCCGTACGCGAAGCTCGACGCCATCGGGCTCCCGGACTTCGAGGCCGGCGCGATGGAGAACCCCGGCGCGATCACCTACCGCACCACCTATCTCTCGGTGGACGAGCGGACAGCGTCGAGCGCCGCGTTCAAGGGCTGCTTCAGCGTCGCGGCTCACGAGCTGACGCACATGTGGTGGGGCGACCTCGTGACCATGTCGTGGTGGACGGACCTCTGGCTGAACGAATCGTTCGCGAGCTTCGTCGGCGAGAAGGCGACGACAGCGCTGAATCCCGAATGGGGCTACGAGCGCGACGTCGTGTCGCAGAACTCATCGGCGTTCAATCTCGACGCGCTCGTCTCGACGCACCCGATCTCCGTCGAGGCGAAGAACGCGGACGAGGCCTCGGAGCGCTTCGACGCCGTGACGTACCTGAAGGGGCAGGGCGTGCTCCGGATGATCGAGAGCTTCATCGGCGCGGAGCCGTTCCGCGCCGGCGTCCGCATCTACCTCGACCGGCACCGCGAGGCGAACGCGGCCGCGAGCGACTTCTGGCGCGCACTCGACGAGGCTTCGAAGAGGGACGTCTCGACGATCGCGAACGCCTGGATCCACGAGCCCGGTCACCCGCTCGTGTCCTGCACGACGCGCGAGGTCGCCGGCGGCCTCGAGCTGGAGCTGCGGCAGACCCGCTTCTTCGCGGACCCCTCGCAGAAGGACACCGGCCAGCGCTGGCCGGTGCCGGTCGTCATCAAGTACGGGACACCCGCTGGTGCGCGGGAGCACCGGGTGCTCCTCGAGACCGAGACCGTGCGCGTCCGACTCGAGGGCGCCACCTGGTACTACCCGAACGCGCGCGGCACCGGCTTCTATCGGACCGCGCTCGACGACCGCGCGGTCGCGCTCCTCGCGCAGAACGTCCGCTCGCTCGGTCCAGAGGAGCGGCTCGCGCTCCTCGACAACCAGTGGGCGCTCGCGCGCGCGCACCAGGCCTCCATCGCGCAGGTGCTCGAGCTCGTTGCCGCCCTCAGCGGCGAGGACGACCGCTACGTCCTTGCACTGCTGGCCGAGATCGTCGGCTGGCTCTCGACCCACGCGGTGACCGACGCGACGCAGGTCGCCTTCCGAACGGCGGTCGACCGGCTCTTCCGGCCGCAGCTCGAGAAGCTCGGCTGGGACGGACGCCCGGACGACTCCGCGGACGATCGAGAGAAGCGAGCGATCGTCATCTCGAGCCTCGGCCACATCGCCGCCGCCGCCGACGTCCGTCGGGAGGCCCGCCGGCGCGTGGACGCGCATCTCGACGGCACGGAGCCGCTCCACCCGGACATCGCGCGCGCGAGCGTTGGTGTCGCCGCGGCGGAGGCCGATCTCGCCCTCTGGCAGCGCTACGTGCACCGCATGCGCGCGGCGGCCCAGTCGGATGCCCAGGAGGAGGCCCGCTTCCGCTCAGCACTGCTCGACTTCGAGAGTCCGGCCATCGTCGACCGCACCGCGGACGCGATCTTCACCGATCTCATCCGCGACCAGGACCGCGCGCTGCTCTACGGGCGCCTGCTCGGACTCCGTCACGCTCGGGAGATCGGCTGGAAGGCCCTCCAGAAGCATTGGGACACCCACGTCGTCCAGATGGACCCCGCCGGCAAGCAGCGGTGCGTGAATGCAGCGAGCCAGCTGAGCCCCCCGGACCTGGCGCAGCAGTCGATCGGGTTCCTCCAGGCGAAGCAGACACCGGACCTCAAGGAGAACGTCGCCCAGGCGATCGAGCGGGTGCGCCTCCTTTCGGCGACCGCCGAGCAGATGTCGAAGGAGCTCGGTGACGCCCTCGGTAGGGTCGCGCAGCCAGCCTGAGCGCGTCATGACGACGACGAGCCTCTGGCAGGACGAGCCCGGGCCGCGCTGGGCGCCGCTCTCCGGCGACACGCGGGCCGACGTCGCGATCGTCGGCGCGGGGATCGCCGGGCTCTCGCTGGCCGTGACGCTCGCGCGAGACGGCGCGAGCGTGGTCGTCCTCGAAGGTCAACGGGTCGGGGCCGGTGCTTCCGGCCGGAACGCCGGCTTCGTGCTCGCCGGCGTCGCGGAGAATTTCGTGGCCTCCTGCAGGCGCTACGGATCCGAGCGCGCGACACGCCTCTGGCGATTCACGCTCACGAACCGGGTGCTC
The DNA here is from genome assembly GCA_046589985.1 of Candidatus Limnocylindria bacterium. Classification (GTDB taxonomy): domain Bacteria; phylum Chloroflexota; class Limnocylindria; order P2-11E; family P2-11E; genus JACDAF01. Next base: position 2,430 of record JBKJTV010000270.1, read on the forward strand.
CTCCGCGCGCTCCTCCAGCGACACGGCATCGAATGCGAGGCGCGCTGGGACGGCTCGCTCCAGGTGGCCGGCAACGCCGACGAGTGGGCGGAGATCCAGGAGAGCACCCGCCTTCTTGCACCGCACGGCGTGAGGTCGAGCCTTATCG
>JBKJTV010000318.1:0-3436 GCA_046589985.1 Candidatus Limnocylindria bacterium
GCCGCGATCGATGAGCTTCGTGCGCATGCCCGGGACGCCGTCGTCGTCCCACCCGAACGTGCCCATTCCGCCCGGGAGTGTCGCGTCCGCGGTCATCGAGACGTGCTCGCTCCCATAGCGCAGCCTGCCGCGATCCTCAGGCCACATGAACGTGGTGCCCGCGAACGCGACCTCGTGCTCGAGCACCCGGTCCGCCTCGGTCGGATGCCCGCACGACTCGTGGACGAGGAGTGCGAGGAACGATTGGTCGATGATGACGTCGGTCGCGCGCCCTGCCGCAAGAGGTGCGTCGAGCGTCGCCTCGGCGTCCGCGCGATAGCGGCGACCGCGTGCGACGAGATCGCAGGCCTCGACGAATTCCCAGCCGGCCTGACTCGCATTCCGCATCTCCGAGCGCATCACCGGCTTCGCGCCGGCCTTCACGGCCAGCACAGAGAGGCCGGCCGCCGATTCAACGATCTCCTGGGTCACCTCCGTGCCCTCGCTCGTCACCAGGTGCTTCCGTGTCCCGTACGCCGAGATACCACCTCGCCGCGTCCGGACGTACTCACCCTTCATCGAGTCGTCGGCGGCGCGCAACACGTCGATGCGTTCGGCCATCGGCACCGCGAACGGGTCGCGCGCGAACACCGTGCGGTACTCGCCGTGCTGCGGCTGGACCGCCGCCAGCTTCACCGCGCGCCGCTGGACGCGCGAGGACGCGTCGGCGCGGGCGATCGCATCGTCCACGAGCCGGATCAGGGAAGCGTCATCGGTCCGGTCGCTCGCCGCGAAGCCCCAGGCGCCCTTGACGAGCACCCGGACGCCGATACCGCGATCGGCGGAGCGGCCGATGGACTCGACCGAACCGTCCTTCACGTTGACGGATTCGGTCTCCCGCTCGACCGCTCTCGCGTCCGCGTAGCTCGCTCCACGACCAGTCGACAGGCTCACGATCTCGGCGAGGGCACGCGACCGCATCGGCGGAGCGTATCCTTACGGGAGACTAAGAAGCGCGCGCGACGACCGAAGCGTTCGTGATGAACGTGCTCACGACGAGCTCCACCCTTGAAAGCGGTGGGGAGCGGCGACGGGAGAGCAGGGCGCGTGATCCTCGCGAGAGGGTCCGCGAGCGAGTCGGGCGGCACGCGCGCTCACATATATGGAGAATCACCTTGCCCGACGTCGCCCTCCTCATTGACTGGGAGAACGTCTACTACACGCTCAGGCAGCACACCACCGGACCGCTGCCCTCGACCCTCGCGATCCTGCAGGCCATCCTCAAGAAAGCTGCCGAGTTCGGCCCCGTCCGCGTGAAGCTCGCGATCTTCGGACAGGAGGTCGCGACCCAGGACGACACGCTGCTCATGGCCCTGGAATTCACCGGTATCGAGCCGATCGCGGTCGCTCAGCGTATGAGCGGCCGCATCCTGAAGGGCCGCTCGGACGCCATCCTCATCACCCGCGCGATGAAGCTCCTGTACAAGGACCGGCCGGATCTGCAGGTCTGGTTCATCGTCTCCGGCGACCGCGACCTGAACGCGCTCTGCAAGGCACTGAAGGACGAGGACAAGAACGTGTACCTCGTCGCGGGCGATCTCTCGCTCGCGAACGAGCTGCGCGATTCGCCGTATCTGCGCGACGAGGTCTTCCTCCTCGAGGACCTCATCCCGGAAGCGCGCTGGACGCGCACGGGTCAGCTCCGCACCGACGACACGCAGGCCGACAAGGTCGCGCATGTCGGAACAAATGGCGTCATGGTCCCCGCGCCTGTCCGACGGGCGCGCGGCGGCCGTGGTCGCGGTGGTGGCGGCGGCAGCAGCAGTAGCAGCGTGTCACGTGCGAGACCTGCGCCGACTGTCCCTGCCGTCGTCCCGACGGGTGAGCCGGAATCGGAGAAGGAGCAGCGCCGTCTCGCCGTGCTGCTGCTCGATCAGCTCGTCTCGCTCAAGGTCGACAGCATGCCGCGCGGGGACTTCGTCCAATCCGTCGTCCCGCTCTCGGAGAAAGAGGCCTCGAGCGTCCTCGAGCAGCGCATCGATGCTGCGATCGAGCAGGGCCACATCGTCGGCACGATGCCGGCGCGGAGCCGCGCGAAAGCCCGTCAGATGCTCGCGCCGAACTTCGCCTCCCCGCTCGCGGCGGAGACGTTCTTCCATCTCGTTCGCATCATCCGGCGTATAGACACCGTCACGAGCAAGGACGCGCGACGCGTGCCTGCGGTCGAGGCGGTCCTCGATCCGCTCTCGCGCGCGGACCAGCCCGGCGGGATCGCGAGGGGCCGGACCGCGCGGCGCGTCCTCCTCGAGACCCTCTTCAACATCGCTGAGGAGCGGGGAGTCATCGCCACGGAGCAGGTCACGAAGGACGATCGCCAGATCACGATGTGCTGGCTGCAGGAGGAACACCCCCTTGCGGCATATTCCCGCCGGCCGGGTGCCGGGATCGTCCATCTCTTCAGCTTCGTGAGCACCGCGAAGACCGACCCCGACTCACCAGACTGGGTGAACACGGCGCTCTTCGCGGAGCTGCTCGCGCGCGTCGAAGGTGATCGCCTCGACGCGACGATCCGCGCGGCCGCGGAGCGCGGCGTCATCCGCGCGGAGGACCACGGCAAGAAGGCCGGCTACCTCCTCGACCGGACGTCGGCGGAAGCACGCGCGATCCTCGGTGCGTTCATCGCGCTCGACGGCGGCCCGCTCCCCCCTCTGGCGGCGCCCGTACCCGCGCCGGCTCCCGCCACCACGCTGGCGCCGCGCCCCGATGCTCCGACGGCGACGGCGGCTGTCGGCGAGAAGAAGCCCACGCGTCGGGGCTCCCGCGGCGGCCGGGGCCGGCGCGGCGGACGTGCGCACCGGCGCGTGGGCGAACCGCCGGCCGACTCCGCGGCGGAGTGAGAGGGCCGATCGTGTTCTACGTGAGGAAGGTCGCGCCGCAGCCGCGATCCGCCTAGCGGCTACTTGTCGCGGAGCTCCTTGAGACGCTCCGCGGCACGCTTGTAGATGTCCTCGACCGCCTCGGGGTTGCTCGCCACGATGCGCCGGAACGTCTCGCGATCCATGACGAGGACCTCACTATCCGCCCGCGCGACGACGGTCGCGGTGCGCGGGACATCCGCGAGCAGCGCGATCTCGCCGAAGGAATCGCCCTCGCCGATCGATCTCACCACGTGGAGCTTCCCGGCGTCGTCCTCGTGAACGATATCGAGCGTGCCGCGCACGACGATATAGAACTCGTCGCCGATCTCACCCTGCTTCACGACACGCTGCCCCGGCGCAAAGCGAAGCGTGCGCAGCGTCCGCGTCGCCTCTGCGACCGTCCGTCCCTCTGCCTTTGGCATCGCGCGCTCAACGTGCTTGAGGTCCTCGATGTACCGCTCGGCATGCAGGACCGCGGTCGTCGCGTCACCGACAGCCGTGGTGATCTGCTTGGCGATACGCGCCAGCAACTCGCCAAG
>JBKJTV010000128.1:0-6531 GCA_046589985.1 Candidatus Limnocylindria bacterium
GTGACCGGCGTGCGCACCGCTGGTGGCGAGGTGAGCTGCGACCGGATCCTCGTCGCGACCGGAGCCTGGACCGCGCCGCTCGCCGCGACCGCGTCGGTGCAGGTGCCGATCTGGGGCTACGCGCGCTCGATCATGGAGGCGGGCCCGTACCCCGCGCTCTCGCGCAGCCCGATGGTCATCGAGCTCGAGTCGGGCTTCCACTTCCGCCCGAAGGGCGGCCAGCAACGCTTTGCGATGCCGAATCTCACCACCGATGGCTCCGTCGAGAAAGGACCGGCGGCGCCGCCCGCGGCCTTCGGCGCGCCGCCGCCCCGCCCGGACGTCCCTTCTTCGCTCGAGCCATGGGTGCGCGCGCGGGCGGCGTGGCGTCATCCCGCATTCGCCGACATCCGGATCGCGAGCTCGTGGTCCTGCTTCTACGAGATGACGCCCGATGACCATCCGATCGTCGGGCGCGTCCCCGACGTGGAGGGCCTCTACATCGCCGCCGGTTTCTCGGGCCACGGCTTCATGCACTCGCCGGCGACGGCACAGCTCATCGTCGAAGAGATGCTCGACGGCGAGGCGACCACCCTCGACATCACCGACCTCTCCCTGGAGCGCTTCCGGACCGGCCGTCGCCCATTCACCGCAACGGTGCTGTGAGAGCCGCGCTCGCGCTCTTCGTCACCCTGGCCCTCCTGCTCGCCGCGTGCGATCTCATCCCGACAGCGGTCGACACGTTCCCGGAGCCATGCCCGGACGAGAACTACGGTCAGGGCGACGGCTACGACCGTGCCGCGCGCGACTGTCTCTGGAAGGCGTTCAGCGAGGGCAAGGCCGCGTCGTTCAAGACGACGAAGATCACCCCGCAGCGCGACCCGATCGTCACACGGGTGGTCGTGCGTCCGGGAGGCAAGGTCGAGGTCTCCTACGACAGCTCGCTCGACACCTTCAGCAACACGAAGGGGAAGTACGAGCTCACCTGCACGAAGTTCCAGCGGAGCGTCGATCTCGCATCCGACAGAGTTCGCTTCCTCGCGGACAACTGTCGCGGCGGTGACATCCGCGCGCTTGTGTTCTAGGCCGCGGCGGCTGACGCCTCGGGGCGGACCACCTACGATTCGGACGTGCCCCGACGCGTCCTCATCACGGGGATCACCGGGTTCGCCGGCAGCCATCTCGCCGAGCACGCCGCCGCGAGCGGCGATGAGGTGCACGGCCTCGCCTTCGAGGAGCCGCCGTACCCGAATCTCGTCGCGATCGCGAGCGACGTCCGCATCCATCGCGGCGACCTCGGAGATCCAGCGGTCGTGCGTGCGGCGGTCCTGGCGGCGCGCCCCGACGTCGTCATTCACCTCGCGGGACAGGCCGTGCCCGCCCTTGCCGCGCAGGACCCGCAGGCCGCGGTGCGGGTGAACGTGCTCGGGACCTCCGCCGTCGTCGAGGCGGTGCGTCCGGAGGGGACGCTGCTGGTGTTCGCTTCCTCCGCCGAGGTGTACGGCGCTGCGGACGTCGCGCCGCGTGAGGATGCCCCTCTCCGCCCGCCGAACGCGTACGCGGCGACGAAGGTGGCTGCCGAAGCGCTCGTGCGCACGCTCCCGTCAGCCGTCATCGTTCGTCCGGTGAACCAGATCGGACCGCGCCAGCACCCTGCCCTGGCGGCCTCGGCGTTCGCGCGGCAGATCGCGCTCGCGGAAGCGGGCCTGTCCGAGCCGGTCATTCGCCACGGGCGACTCGACGCGAAGCGGGACGTCATGGACGTGCGCGACATGGCGCGCGCCTACCGGCTCGCCGCCGACCTGGATGGGCAGCTCACGTTCAACGTCGGGACCGGACAGACCGTGGCGATGCAGGAGCTCTTCGACACGCTTGTCGCGCTCTCCCGCGTGCCATTGCGCACCGAGATCGATCCGGAGCGCGTCCGTTCCGGTGACCCGGCGACCGTGAGCGTCGACGCGTCCGCGTTCCGGGCGCGCACCGGGTGGGAGCCCCGGATACCGCTTCGTCAGTCGCTGGCCGACCTCCTCGACCACTGGCGCATGCAGGTGCGCAGCGAGGCGCCCGCACGTGCCTAGTCGTATCTCGTTCGGGACCGACGGCTGGCGCGCGCGGATCGCCGACGCGTACACGTTCGACGCGGTGCGCGTGTGTGCGAGCGCGGTCGCCGAATGGGTCGCGGGAGAGGGCGCGTCGGAACAGGGCGTCGTCATCGGCTACGACCAGCGATTCGCATCCGAGCACTTTGCCGCCGCGGCTGCGGAGGTGTGCGCAGCGCGCGGCGTGCGTGTGCATCTCGCGACTGCCGCCGCGCCCACGCAGTCCTTCTCCTGGGCGACGATGCGCCGGAAGGCGAAGGCCGGGATCGTCATCACTGCGAGCCACAACCCCTGGTACGACAACGGCTTCAAGGTGAAGTCCGAGACCGGAGCCGCCGCGGGGCCGGAGCTCATCCGCGCGCTCGAGGCCCTCATCGCGCCGCTCGAGGACACGCCCGAGAAGATCGCGCGGATGCCCTTGGCGGATGCCGAGACCAAAGGTCTGGTGGAGCGGTTCGATCCCGCCCCCGACTACCTCGCTCGCGTCGCGGAGTTGTTCGACCTCGAGGCGTTCCGCGGTGCGGGCTACACGCTCGTCTGCGAGTCGCTCTACGGCTCGGCCGCGGGCTACTGGGGCCGGCTCCTCGGTGGCGGCCGCACGAAGATCATCGAGCTGCACGGCGAGCGCAACCCGTATTTCGGCGGCGTGAACCCCGAGCCCATCCCGCCGAACATCGACGAGTTCCTCGCGCGGATCCTTACGGAGAAGGCGGACGTCGGTCTCGCCGTGGACGGCGACGCGGACCGGGCCGGTCTCGGCGACGAGCAGGGCCGGTTCGTCACGACGCTGACGCTGTATGCGCTCCTCATGTGGTACCTCTGTGAGGTCCGCGGGCTTCGCCAGCCGGTCGTGAAGACGGTGAACATGACCTCGATGGTCGATCGCCTTGGCGAGAAGTACGGCGTGGCGGTCCACGAGGTGCCGGTCGGCTTCAAGTACATCGGACCGAAGATGCTGGAGACCGGCGCGATGATGGGTGGCGAAGAATCGGGCGGCTTCGGGTTCGCGATGCACCTGCCCGAGCGCGATGGCATCGTCGCCGACCTGTTCTTTCTCGACTTCATGCTGAAGACGAAGAAGAAGCCGTCGCAGCTCATCGCGGAGCTCATGGCCCTCGCGGGCCCGTCCTATTACCTGCGGCGCGACCTGCACCTCGATCGCACGACCTACGATGCCGCGAAGCCACGGATCATGGAGCGGCTGCAGAGCGCGCAACCGCGCGAGCTCGGCGGTGTGCCCGTGAAGCGGATCGTCCAGCTCGACACCAAGGACGGCACGAAGTTCTTTCGCGAAGACGGCTCGTGGCTGCTGCTGCGCCTCTCGGGGACGGAGCCGCTCGTCCGCGTGTACGCCGAGACGCGCGACCCCGCGCACGTCGACCCGCTGCTCGATATCGGGGAGAAGATGGTGAAGGGCTGATGGATACGAGCGTCATCGAGACGGTCGAGGCGATCCGCGCCGGCGATCCAGGAGACATGCTCTCGCGGATCAAGGATCTCCCGAAGCAGGTGCGGGACGCCTGGGCGATCACGCGGAAGGCGCAGCTCCCGCCGCACTACGGCGACGTGCGGAACATCGTCGTCGCGGGCATGGGCGGCTCGGCGATCGGCGGCGATCTCGCCGCGGCCCTGCTGCTCGGCGAGCTGAAGGTGCCGATGGCGATCCACCGCGACTACGGGCTTCCGGCCTACGTCGGCCGCGACACCCTGCTCATCGTGTCCTCCTATTCGGGCAACACCGAGGAGACGCTCACCGGGATCGAGGAAGCGAAGAAGCGCGGCGCGAAGGTGCTGTGCCTGACGACGGGCGGCAAGGTCGCCGCGATCGGCCAGGCGAACGGCTACCCGGTCATCACGTTCTCGTACCCGGCGCAGCCGCGCGCGGCCCTCGGCTACTCGCTCGGTCTCGTGCTCGGCGTTCTCGGACGGCTCGGCTTCACCCGCGACCTCTCCGCGGAGGTCGAGACCGCGCTCGCCGACGTGGCGAAGCTCGAGGAGCGTGTGCACGAGGGCGCACGGACGAACGATGCGAAGAAGCTCGCCATGGAGCTCGCCGGACGCCTCCCCTTCGCGTACGGCGTCGGGGTCATGGGCGTCATGGCGCGCCGCGTGAAAGGCCAGTTCAACGAGAACGCGAAGAACTGGGCGGCCTTTGACGTGCTGCCAGAGCTGAACCACAACGCGGTCGTCGGTTTTCCCGAGCCGAAGATCGCGCGCGATGCGCTCGCCGTGCTGCTGCTGCGGAGCGAGCACGACAACCCGCGCCACCAGGTCCGCTGGGACGTGACGAAGGAGCTCTTGGATCGCGCTGGAGTCCCACACCACACGCTGCGCTTCCCCGGATCGTCAGCGCTCTCGGAGGTCTTGCAGATGACCTACTTCACCGACTACCTCACCTTCTATGTCGCGCTGCTGAACCGCGCGGACCCGTCGCCGGTCACGTCGATCGACTACCTGAAAGAGCGTCTGGCAAAGGCCTAGTGACAGCGTTCGCGTTCTGCCCGCGCGACGGGACCGCACTCGTGCTGACGCGCATCGATGGCCGCGATCGCCCGGCCTGCCCGACCTGTGGGTTCGCCGACTTCATGCACGTGCAGATCGGTGCGAACTGCATCGTCGAGCGTGACGGCGCGGTGCTCCTCATCCGTCTGAACTACGGGCCGCGTGACGGACAGTGGGCCTTGCCGGGCGGTCTCGTCGAGGGCGATGAGACGCCCGAGCACGCCGCCATCCGCGAGACGGGGGAGGAGACCGGCTTCACCGTGGCACTCGATGGCCTGATGTCGATGTGGATGCGGCCGGGGTTCCCGATCCTCGTCGTGAACTACCGCGCCCACATCGTCGGCGGTGAGCTGCGCGTCGCGCCCGATGAGGCGTCCGAAGCCGCGTTCTTTCCTAAAGACCGGCTGCCAGCCCTGGAAGACCTGGCCTGGCCATCGACGGCGCACTGCCTTGACGCGTGGCGCGCGTACGAGCCGCCGCGACCATAGAGCGCCCTTCCGCTACCAGGACCGGACGCATTTGTCCGGGGCTAAACTCGCCGGAGCCTCTCCCGCGACGTGCGAAGGAAAAAAGTCGGAGGGCGCCATGTACTCGAGCCTGATCTCGATGGTCGAGAAGGCGAAGCGTTATGCCTCGGAGCCCGATCGGGTCAGCCTGCAAGGTCTCGAGGTCCGGTTCCGCGGTAACAACGACACCCATACGGTCTCGCTGCACGGAGATGAATGGTCTTGCGAGTGCGATCACTTTGGCGCACACGGCCTCTGCACCCACGTCATGACCCTTCAGCGGATGTTCGCGACGAACCTGTCCGAAGCGCAGCGATTCACGCAGGAGCGGGTCACCGCCTAGCATTCGCGCACAACTGAATAGGCGGGCAGTGAGCGAAGCCGGTGAGATTCCGGCAGGGTCGCGCCACCGTGATGGACCTTCGGTCCGAACTCGGGTCGCCTCACCGTCCGTCCGCGACCAAACACCTTCGCGAGAAAGGGTGAGGTCCCATGCGTGCACTGCTCGTCGTCATCGCGGTCCTGTTCTCCGCCGCCTGCAGCCCCGCGCCGGCGTCCATCCCCGTCTCGACCCCCTCCGCTTCGCCGTCCCCGACCGTCGTCACCGATTTCCAGGGCCGCAGCGTCCAGCTGCCGCGCTCGGTCGAGCGGATCGTCTCCATCGGCGCGTCGAACACCGAGTTCCTCTTCGCGCTCGGCGCCGGTGATCGCGTCGTCGGCGTCGACGACTTCTCAGACGAGCCAGCGGCCGCGCTGAAGAAGGAGAAGGTCGGCGGCGTGAAGGTGAACCTCGAGAAGGTCGCCTCGCTGCGCCCCGACCTCGTCATCACGATCAAGTTCAGCGACGGCACCGTCGAGCGGCTCGCCGCCGGCGGGGCCGCGGTGCTCGTCGTCGACCCGCAGGGCCTCGGCGACGTTGCCCGTAGTGCTGTGCTCATCGGCCAGGCCGTCGGCGCGGACGGAAGGAAGCTCGCCGACGACATCACGCGCCGGCTCCAGGCCGTGAAGGAGCGCGCGTTGACGATCGCGACAAAGCCACGCGTCTTCCACGAGGTCGACGCGACCGACCCCGCGAAGCCGTACACCGTCGGGCCAGGCTCGTTCGTCCACGACCTCATCGAGCTCGCCGGCGGCGTGAACGTCGCTGCACGAGCGCCAAGCCCGTATCCCCAGCTCTCGGCGGAGGAGCTCGTGCGCGCGGATCCGGAGGTGATCGTCCTCGCGGATGCCGACTACGGCGTGACGCCCGAGCAGGTCGCTTCGCGGCCGGGCTGGTCAGGCATCGCCGCGGTGCGAACGAAGCGCGTGTACGGCCTGTCGTCGAATCTCGTGAGCCGGCCCGGCCCTCGCGTCGGCGAGGCCGCCGAGGCGTACGCGAAGTTGTTGCACCCGACCGTCTTCCGCTGACCGTGCGCCCCGCGCTCGCGCTCGGCGGCCTCCTCATC
>JBKJTV010000172.1:0-3996 GCA_046589985.1 Candidatus Limnocylindria bacterium
TCGGCGAGGTCGCCGAAGTCTTTCGGCACGATGAAGCAGTGGTCGTGCAAGGAGATCACAAGCTCGTCGGTGAGCAGGCGCTGCACACGGGCTTCCTCGGCGTCGGAGACCTCGACCTTCTTCGAGGGCGCGCGATCGAGCTCCTTCGCGAGCTCGAAGGCCTTGTAGTCGGGCCCTGCCTCAAGGTACTGGAACGAGCGATATCCGGTGTAGGTCGGATAGGTCTTGGTCTTCACGCGCTCTTCCTGCTTTGCCACGTTTCTCCCCCTTTTGTCGGTCGCCCTTGTCGCTAGCCGCCGGACCAGGACACTGTCGCCACCTTAGATCAAGACGATAGGCGTCGACATCGGCGCCGGCGCCGAGTGGTGCAGCGTGATGTCAACGACGGCGGTGAGCTCGATGGTCATGCGCGCATCCGCGGGTCGAGAGCGTCCCGGAGACCGTCGCCGAGGAAGTTGAACGCGAGCACGACGAGGGTCACCGCCAGTCCTGGATATACCGCGAGCGACGGCGCCGTGAACACATACTGCTGCGCCTTCTGGAGCATGTTGCCCCACGACGCGGCCGGCGCCTGGACGCCTAGGCCGAGGTAGCTGATCGCCGACTCGGTGAGGATCGCGTACGCGACGCCGAGCGTCGCCGACACCGTGAGGGACGGCACCGCCTGCGGCAACACGTGGCGGAGCAGGATGCGCGCGCGGCTGACACCGAGCGCCTCAGCGGCGACGACGAACTCGCGGGCCTTCCAGCGCAGCGTCTCGCCATAGGCCACACGTGCGACCGGCATCCAGGACACGGCGCCGATCACGAGCACGATCGTCGTGATGCTCGGTCCGGTCACGGTGATGACGACGAGGATGACAAAGAACGCGGGGACGGCCATCATGCCGTCCGTCACGCGCATGAGCACCGCATCGGCAGCGCCGCCGTAGAACGCGGCCACAGCACCGACGAATGTGCCGAGGATGAGCGCGGTCGCCATCGCGGCGAGCCCGACCACGAGCGTGACGCGCCCGCCGCTGAGCAGACGCGCGAGCTCGTCACGGCCGAGATCGTCGGTCCCGAAGGGATGAGCCAGGCTCGGGCCGAGGAGCGCCTGCGCAGCGTTCGTGGCCTCGGGGGGCACGCGCCACACGAGCGGCCCAAAGAACGCCAGCACGTACACGACGACGAGCACGACGAGCGCCGGGAACGCGCGGCGGTCACGTGCGAGCACCTGCCAGGCGGAGACCGACCGGCGCTCCTTCACGCTGCGAGGCGCAAGCGCGGATCGAGCCACGTGTACGCAAGATCGACGACCAGGCTCGTCACGATCGCGACGAGCGCGACGACCATCGTGATGCCCATCACGAGCGGGTAGTCGCGGCCGTTGGCGGCCTCGAGCGCGAGCCGGCCCATGCCTGGCCAGCCGAAGACCGCCTCGGTGACGACCGCACCGCCGAGAAGTCGCGGCAGCAGCGTCCCAATGACGCTCACGACAGGGATGAGCGCATTGCGGAGCGCGTGCACGTACGTGACGACGAGCGGCGCGAGGCCTTTCGCGACGGCGGTGCGAACGTAATCCTGGCCCAGCACCTCGAGCAGCGATGAGCGTGTGAAGCGCACGACGCTCGGGAGGATCGTGGTCGCGAGCACCAGGCTGGGCATCGCCAGGTGCGCGAGGCGGTCGGCAAACGAGTCCTCCCCCACCGTCACGATCCCCGAGGAAGGCAGCAGGCGCAGCTCCACCGAAAAGACGAGGATCATCACGATCCCGAGCCAGAACGCGGGCACCGACAGGCCGAGCACAGAGAACAGTCCGACCGCGTGATCGACCAAGCGGTTGCGCCGCAGCGCTGAGACGACGCCGAGCGGGATCCCGAGCAGGATCGACGCGATGAGGCTCACGCCCGCGAGGAGCAGCGTGGCGGGCAGCCGGTCGGCGATGCGCTTGCTCACGGGCTCGTCGGTGAGCAGGGAGTTCCCGAAGTCACCCCGGACGGCCGCGCCGAGCCACGACGCGTACCGCTCGGGCACCGGTTTGTCGAGGCCCAGGCGCAGGGTGAGCGCCTCACGCTGCTCCGCCGTCGCGTCGATGCGCATGATCGACGAGGGTCCGCCTGGCGACAGATTGACGAAGAAGAACGTGAGCACGGAGACGAAGAGGAGCACGACCGCTCCGGCGAACGCGCGCCGCCCTAGGAACCGGAGCGTGTCGGGCCCTCTTCTCTCAGCCTATTTCTTCGCGAGCCACCACTCCTGCACGTAATGCATGCCGTCGCGCAGATTCAGCGCGGGCACACCCTGCAGGTTCGTCGAGACGACGTCGATCTCCTCGGGATACCAGAGGAAAATGTACGGGAGGGTGTCGGCCATGTGGCGCTGCAGCTGCTTGTAAACGGACTTGCGCTGCTCCAGTTCGGTCGCGGCTTGGCCCTGTTGCAGGAGATCATCGAGCTTGGCGTCCTTGAAGCCCGGGATGTTGAAACCCTTGCCCGCCGCGTTCGAGTGGTAGTACGGCAGCACGTCGGGATCGGACGGGTACACCCACCAGTTGACCGTGGCGACGTAGTCGCGGCGCACGACGACCTTCTGGATGTAGGAGTTCCACTCCTGTGAGCTGAGGTCGGCGACGATGCCGACCTTCTTCAGGTCCTGCTGGATGAGCTCGTTCGCGGGCTCGAGAATGCCCTTCTGGCCCACGTCCATCGTGAACTTGAATGGCTTGCCGTCCTTGGCCATGACGTTGTCGCTGCCCATCTTCCAGCCGGCATCGGTGAGCAGCTTCTTAGCCTTCTCAGGGTCGTAGGCGTACTCCTTCTCGAGCGAGGAGTCGTAATACACGGCGAGCGCCGGCGTGATCGCAGCGTTCGCGACCTTGCCGTAGCCCTTCTCGACCGAGCTGATGATGGCGGGCCGGTTGATCGCGTACATGAACGCCTGGCGCACGCGCACGTCCTGGAAGCGCTCATCGGTCTGGTTCAGCGCGAGCCAGTAGTACTGGACCAGCGGGCGCGATGCGACCTTCAGGTTCGACGCGCTCTTCACGCGCTCGACCGCGGCCTTGTTGTCGAGAAGCATGATCTGGATCTCGCCCGACAGGGCCTGCGCGATCTGGGTGTTCGCGTCCGGCACGATGCTGAACACGAGCTTGTCGAGGTGCGCCTTGTCGCCGAAGTACTCCTCATTGCGCGTGAGGACGAGGCTCTGGCCCGGTGAGAACTTCTCGACCTTGAATGGGCCGGTCGTGACCGGTGTGCCCTTGTTGAAGGCGTTGTTCGTCAGCGGGTTCCCGCTCGATAGCGCGTGCTTCGGCAGGATGCCGGCGTTGTAGGCAAGGTAGCTTGGCAGCGCGCTGAAGCGGCTCGCGAGCTCGAACTTCACGGTCTTCGGATCGACGACCGTGACCTTCTTCAGCACGTTCGCGAAGTTACCGCGCCCGTTCGCACCGAGCTCCTTGTTGAGCACGATGTCGTTGAACGTGAATGCGACGTCGTCGGCGCTGAACGGCTTTCCGTCGCTCCACTTGACGTTGTCGCGCAGCGTGAAGGTCCAGCTGAGTCCGTCTGCCGCCGCCTCCCACTTCGTGGCAAGGTCGCCGACCGGCGCAAGGTCCTTGCCCGGCTTCGTGACACCGGCGAAGAGGATGCGGTTCACGAAGATCGACTCGACGAATGAGTTCGGGCTCCAGGGGTTGAGCGTCGGGTCGGCGACGATCGGGATCGTCACGGTGCCGCCCTTCACGGGCGTGGTGGCCTGGGTCGCGACACCGGTCGGCGCCCCTGCCTGTGGCGCGCATGCGGAAACAGCGATCACGAGCGCGATGAGCAGCCCGAACGGTGTCTTCACGGAGGCCTCCATCTGCGTTCGCCGGTGGCATCGCCCCATTGCGCAGGATGACTTGACGGTACTTGGCGATACCCACGAGCGCAAGGCAGGAGCCCACGGTCGCCCTACGGCGAAGCGAGCTCCCGGCGAAGGGCGGGCGCCACCTTCGTCCCGAACAGCTCGATCGAG
>JBKJTV010000084.1:0-3247 GCA_046589985.1 Candidatus Limnocylindria bacterium
CGAGGACGAGCGTGCCGATCCGTAGTGACGTCGTCACCGCGACCGCCGCGAGCGCGGGATGCGGCGACCAGGACTGGCCGACGACGTGATCGGGCATCGCGAGCGTGCCATAGCCGAGCGCCTCGAGCCGCTTCGCCCGGGTGATCCACTCTTCGCCGCTCGGTGCGCTGCCGGTCTGGGTCGCGAAGCGGATGCGGCGGTCGGTCACCGGGCAATCGTATGAGGCTTGCGGTCAGAATTCCGCGCGTGAAGCTGTGCATCTTCTGCGCGATCGGCCGCGGGGAGGTCGAGGCGAACGTCGTCGACGACCAGGGCCAGGTGCTCGCGTTCCTCGACACAGCACCGCTCATCCCCGGCCACACGCTCGTGATCCCGCGGGATCACTACGAGACGCTCGATGATCTCGATGACAGACTCGTCGCCCCGCTCTTCGGTGTCGTGCAGCGCGTGTCGCGCGCGCAGCAGCGCGCCCTCGGCGCCGATGGCACCTTCACCGCCGTCAACACGCGCGTGAGCCAGAGCGTCCTGCACGCTCACGTGCATGTCGTGCCGCGGCGGGAAGGCGACGGTCTCTTCCGCGCCGGCATGGTCTGGGTCCGGAAGCGCTACGGGCACGGCGAGGCCGAGGCGATGGCCGCGACGTTGCGCGAGGCGCTCGGCCGGGACTAGGCGGGGTCCGAAGCGAGCGCGAGGTCCCTCACCGTCTTCGGGCGAAGGACCTCGCGCGCGAACTCTCGCGTTGGTGGATAAGTGCTGTTCGGGCTACTTCTTCTTCGCGGCGGGCTTCGATGGGACCGTCGCGTCCTTGGCCTGCTTGGCGATGCGGAACTTCAGCACGCGCTTCGCCGGGATCTGGATCTGCGCGCCGGTCGCCGGGTTGCGCCCGAGACGGGCTTTGCGATCGACGATGACGAGCTTGCCGACGCCGGGGATCGTAAAGCCGTTCTTGGCTTCCTTGTAGGCGAGGCTCGCCATCTCGTCGAATACCTCGCGCACCTGCTGACGCTTGAGTCCGGTCTTCTCCGCGATGCGGTTGAACGTCTCTGACTTCGAAAGTGCTGGCACCCTGCTCATTCCTCCACGAGTGACCCACCGTGGCGGGCCCGATTCGCTGCGCATTCTCCACGAACGCGTGTACACGCGCATCATGACGCGCATGCCACTCGTCGTGGTGGACGAGCCACCGGACCGGCCCGACTTCATCCAGGAGACCGTCCGCCTCCTGGCCGAGCGCCTCGAGGAGGAGCGAACTCGCCTCCTCCAGCGTGTCGAGCAGGCGAGCGACACAGAGCTCGCCTCAGGGACCGACCAGGAGTGGGGGATCGGCCAGGTCGCGGCGCACCTGCTCATCGTCGAGCGGGGGGTCCTCGGGATCGCGCTCCGCCTGGCGAAAGGGGAGTCGCCAGGTGCGACGGGGCAGCCCCGGCCGGCCGCCGCCGAGGTGAGCCGCGGCGGCATCGTCGCTCTGACCGAACGTACCCGGAGGGCGGCCGAGGCCTTCCGGACGGGGTTCCCGGCACAGCCGGACGCCCGGGCGATGGCCCGGCATCCCTTCTACGGGGACCTGAATTGCTTCGGTTGGCTGCTCACTCTGCCGAACCACTACCACGCCCACCTGAGCGCCCACGACCGGGGGGCGCCAAGCGCCCTGTGACGGACGGCACTCCCTCCGCGTACCTCCGCGCCGGCTCTCGCCGACGCTCCGGCGGCCTCTCGTCGCAGAGCGCGGTGCGCTCTGCTCCTCGGAGGCCGTAGCATCGCGCCTCATCGCGACGGAATGCGAACGAACGAGGGAGGGCTTCGCCCGACCGAGCGAGTCGATCAGCCCTCGGCGAGGCGATGCGGCACGGCCGCTGAGACGAGCCGAGAAGGAGGTGGGCATGCCGACCGAATCTGCGCTCGAGGCCCTGTCGTTCGAGGAGAGGCGATTCCCGCCGTCGCCTGAGTTCGTCGCGAGCGCGAACTGGAATGACCCCGGGGTGTACGCGGAGGCGGAGCGCGATCTCGAGGGCTTCTGGGCTCGTCACGCCGCGTCCTTTCAGTGGTCCAAGAAGTGGGCGACGGTACTGGAATGGGATGTCCCGTACGCGAAGTGGTTCTCCGGTGGGACCCTCAACATCTCGGAGAACTGTCTCGATCGCCATGTGAAGGCTGGCAACGGCTCCCGCGTCGCCTATCACTGGGAGGGCGAGCCGGGCGACACGCGAACGATCACGTACGCGGACCTCCTCGCGATGACCCAGCGGTGCGCGAACGCTTTGAAGGAGCTGGGCGTCCGCAAGGGCGACCGCGTCGCGATCTACATGCCGATGATCCCCGAGCTGCCGGCGGCGATGCTCGCCTGCGCCCGGATCGGAGCACCGTTCACCGTGGTCTTCGGTGGGTTCTCCGCCGAGGCGCTCGCCGGCCGCATCAACGATTCGGCCGCAAGACTGGTCATCACCGCCGACGGTGGGTACCGCAAGGGCAACGTCGTCGCGCTGAAGAAGAACGCTGACGACGCGATCGCCCAGACGAAGACCGTCGAGCGCACGCTCGTCGTCCGCCGTACGAAGAATGTGATCCCGTGGGACAGCACGCGCGATGTGTGGTGGCACGAGATCGTCGACCGGCAGAAGGCGGACTGCCCGGCGGAACAGGTCGACAGCGAGCACATGCTCTACCTGCTCTATACGTCCGGCACGACGGCGAAGCCGAAGGGCATCGTGCACACGACCGCCGGGTATCTCGTCGGCACCGCGACGACGCACAAGTACATCTTCGACGCGAAGGACGACGACGTGTACTGGTGCGCGGCGGATATCGGCTGGGTGACCGGTCACAGCTACATCGTCTTCGGCCCGCTCGCGAATGGCACGACCGGCGTGATGTACGAGGGGACGCCTGATTTCCCCGACAAGGACCGCTGGTGGAGGGTCATCGAGAAGTACAAGGTCTCGATCCTCTACTGCGCGCCGACCGCGATCCGCACGTTCATGAAGTGGGGCGCCGAATATCCCGAGAAGCACGACCTCCGGTCCCTCCGCCTCCTCGGCTCTGTCGGCGAGCCGATCAATCCAGAGGCCTGGCTCTGGTACAACGACAACATCGGCGGAAAGCGCTGCCCGATCGTCGACACCTGGTGGCAGACCGAGACCGGGCAGATCATGATCAGCCCGCTCCCCGGCGTCACGGCGACCAAGCCCGGATCGGCGATGGGGCCTCTGCCGGGCATCGGCGCGCAGGTCGTCGACGACACGGCCCACCC
>JBKJTV010000260.1:0-2877 GCA_046589985.1 Candidatus Limnocylindria bacterium
GAACTGGCGCCGCGCCGTCGCCGCGGCGTTCGGTGGGATCGCCGCGAGCGTGAGGTGCACGGGAGCGGGCCAGTTCGTCCAGTCGTTCACCGACCGCCACGGTCAACCGACAGCACACGCCGCGGCCGCGTTCGACGCGCTCACGCTCCTCACCCTCGCGGCCGGGCGCGTCGGCGCCGACGACCGGGAGCGCCTCCGGGAGCAGATCGAGGTCACGGGATTCGCCGGCGTCACGACGACGTACGCTTTTTCGGTGACCCGCCACGCCGGCTACTCGGGCGACGACCTCGTCCTCTATCGGTGGAACGGCAGCGCGGCGGTTCCGGACACACGTCGATGACGGACCTCGACACGCTGATCTACGACTGGAACCGCGAAGGCCGCGCGGCGACGCCGGACTATCGTGCGGTCGAGCTCGACGACGAGACGCTGCGCGACGGTCTCCAGGGCCCATCGGTCCGCAACCCGCCGCTCGAGGTGAAGAAGCGGCTGCTTCACCTCATGGACGCGCTCGGCATCGACACCGCCGACATCGGCCTGCCGGGCGCGTCGCCGCAGGCACGCGAGACGATCGTCGCGCTCGCGAAGGAGACCACGCGCCTCCGCCACCTTCGGCCGAATCAGGCCATCCGCACCCATCCTCTCGACGTTCAGGGGGCGATCCAAGCATCGATCGAGTCGGGCGTCGCGATCGAGACCTGCGCCTTCATCGGCTCGAGCCCCATCCGCCGCTTTGCCGACGACTGGTCGCTCGACATCATGTTGAAGAGCGTTGAGGAATCCGTCACGACGCTCACGAAGGCTGGATTGCCGGTCATGTTCGTCACGGAGGACACGACCCGCGCGGATCCCGAGACGCTCGCGAAGCTGTACGGGGCCGCGATCGGCTGCGGTGCGGCGCGCGTCTGCGTCTCGGACACCGTCGGCCACGCCAGCCCGGAGGGAGTGCGGAACGTCCTCGCCTTCGTGCGCGACGACATCATCAAGGGCCGCGCCGTGAAGCTCGACTACCACGGCCACAACGACCGCGGGCTCGGGACGATCAACGCGCTCGCGGCGACGGCGATCGCGGATCGGGTCCACGGGACCGCGCTCGGGATCGGTGAGCGGGTCGGGAACAGCTCCATGGACCAGCTGCTGGTGAACTTGCAGCTCTTCGGTCTCATCGATCGCGATCTCACGCCACTCGTCGAATACACGGCGCTCGTCGCCGAGCACTGCGGCGTGCCGATCCCGCCGAACTACCCCGCCCTTGGGTCCGACGCGTTCCGCACCGGGACCGGCGTCCACGCCGCGGCGGTCGTGAAGGCGTTACGCAAAGGGGACCGGGTACTCGCCGACAGCGTGTACAGCGGCGTGCCCGCCTCGCTGGTCGGCCGCGCGCAGCGCATCGAGGTCGGTCCGATGAGCGGCCAGTCGAACATCGTGTTCTGGCTGGAGCAGCACGGATCCGAGGCCACCCCAGAGCGCGTCGGGCGGATCTTCGAGGCCGCCAAGGCCTCCGACCGGATGCTCACCAACGATGAGCTGCGAGCGCTGGCAGAGGGCTGACCGGGCTCACGCTTGGCCAACGCGAAGCCTCCTCGTTTGACTTAGTCCTTCTGATTAGTCAAGGTAGGTCCGAGATGACCACTGTGAACACTCACGAGGCGAAGACCCATCTCTCGCGTCTGCTCGCGCGCGCCGCCCAGGGCGAAGAGATCGTGATCGCGAAGGCTGGCCGACCGGTCGCCAAGCTCGTCGGCATCGCTCCGCCCGTGCGCCGCCGGAAGCTCGGCGGGGCGAGGGGACAAATAGTGATCTCCCCGGACTTCAAGGCGCCGTTGCCAAAGGACCTGCGGGAAGCCTTCGGCGAAGAGTGAAGCTCCTGCTCGACACGCAGGCCTTCCTCTGGTTAGCCGGCACGCCGGAGCGCCTGTCGCCGCGCGCGCGACGGGCGATCGAGGCAGGGCGGAATGAAGTGTTCTTGAGCGCGGCCTCGGTCTGGGAGATCGCGATCAAGACGCGGATCGGTCGACTACAGCTGGGGCGGGATCTCGAGGACTTCGTCCCCGAACGGATGACCGAGAACTCCCTCCTCCCAATGCCGGTGCTGATGCCGCACGCGGTCAAGGTCGCATCGATGCCGCAGATCCATGGGGACCCGTTCGATCGCCTGCTCGTCGCCCAGGCCATCGTTGAGGATCTCCATCTCGTCACGGCTGATCGCGAGCTCCGCAAGTACGCTGTGAAGGTGGTCTGGTAGCCAGGGGCAGTCCCGGCCAGGCGCGCACACTGGTCGCATGACCCAGCGCATCCAGCCTGCCCGCCTGCGGACCGGCGTGGACCCGGCCGCGATCAGCTCGCCCCCCGAGACGCGAGACGCCGCGCACGACGCCCGGGTCATCCGCGGCCGCGCGCTCATCTTCTGGGATCCGAAGACGCCGGGCCGCAAGCTCGACGCCATCGACACCGACCAGATCACCCCGACGACCGACTGCGTGTCCGAGAGCATCGACACGCTCGACGAGCGCTGGAAGGCCGGCGCGTTCCGTTACCTCATGTCTGACTTCCGCAGGCGGGTCCACGGCGGCGAGACGTTCGTCATCGCCGGCGACCGCTTCGCAATCGGATCGTCGCGGGAGATGAGTCCGGCCGGTCTGAAAGGGGTCGCTGAAGAGGTCGGCCGCCAGCTGGTCGTGGTCTGCGGCCACAACATGGGCGACATCTTCCGGCGCAACGCGCTCAACCTCGGGCTGCAGGTGGTGCAGAGCCCGGAGGCGGTGGCCGACGCGAAGGACGGCGACGCGTTCAGCTTCGAGCCGCAGACGCGTCAGCTGGCGAACGAGACGCAGGGCCGGACCTACGAGCCGGTGCGGCTGAGCGCGAAGGAAGACG
>JBKJTV010000255.1:0-5918 GCA_046589985.1 Candidatus Limnocylindria bacterium
TTTTTCAGGTCATTCGCCAGATGCTCCGCCTTCGCGGCGGCAGCGTCCGCCTCACCGGCCTCGCGCACGGCGACCTTCGCCGCGTCGTCAGCCTCCTCCGCCTCGCGCTTCGCCTCCTCCGCGGCCTCGGTGGCGGCTGCCTCCTGGTCCTCGATGAGCGTCGCTGCCTCGGTGCGCGCGCGCCGGCCCTTCGCGAGCTCGTACGCGTAGCGCACGAACGTCGCGATGATCCCGGCGATCGGCATGGCGAGCAGCACGCCCCAGAACCCGGCGATCCGCGAGCCGAGGAGCAGTGCGAGGAACACGAAGATCGGGTGGATGCCCACCGCGGTCCCGATGATGCGGGGACCGAGGACGTTCAACGTGATCTGCTGCAGCACGATCGTGATCCCGAGGACCCAGAGGAGCCTGTCCGGGGCACCGAGGATCGTGATCGCGATGATCGGGACCATCGCGATGATCGGACCGAAGAACGGGATGATGACCGCGAGGCCCGCGACGACCGCGAGGACGCCTGCGAACGGAACGCCGAGCGGCACGAGATAGAGCAGCGTCGCGATCCCGTAGAAGAGGCCGAGCAGGAGCGAGCCGCGGATGAAGCCACCGAACGACCTGTCCGCGCTCTGCCGGAACAGCTCGGCCTCGCTGCGCAGCTCCTCGGAGAGCGCGTTCGTGAAACGTCGCCAAAGCGACTCGCCGTCCATGAGCATGATGAAGGCGATGATCAGGACGAGGGTCGTGTTGAAGAGGATCGCGGCCGTCGCGGACACGAACCCAAGCGCGTCCGCCGCGATGCTTCCGGCGGCGTCGCCGAGCCGCTGCGGCAGGACCCCGACGAGGTTGCCGATGTTCACCGGCACACCCGCGCGATCGAGCTGCTCCTGGAGTCCTCTCGCCGCCTCCGCGGTGTTCTGCGCGAGCTCTGGTCCGCGCGTCTGGATGGCGTTCAGCTGGGCCGCAAGGGCCGGGACCGCCACGATGAGGATGCCGCCGAACACGACGGCGATCGCCGCGTACACCACGAAGACCGCGCCTGCCCGGTTCAGCCCCGTGCGCTGGTCGATGCGTCCCACGAGCGGTGTGAGGAGGTAGGCGAACGCCCACGCGCCGACGAAGATGATGACCACGTCCGCGATCCGGAGGAAGGCCTCCGACAGGCGCGCGAAGGTCTCGATCCCGAGGTAGATGATGAGCAGGACCCCGAGCACGCTGAGGATCTGGCGCTCGCGGGCACTCATCTTCACAGGCGGATGGTAAGCAATTCCCGTGCGCCTCTAGCATTCGCGGATGCCGCAACGCGTCCCACTCATCGAGCGCTACGCTGCCCATCTTCCGGTCACGGCGCGCACGCCGCGGCTGACCCTTGGCGAGGGCGATACGCCGCTCGTCCGCGCGCCCTCGCTCGAGTCGGAGACGGGCGTCGCCGAGGTCTGGCTGAAGGTCGAGGGGGCGAATCCCACAGGCTCGTTCAAGGATCGCGGCATGGTCCTCGCCGTCGCGAAGGCCATGGAAGAGGGCGCCGCCTCCGTGATGTGCGCCTCGACCGGGAACACCGCCGCATCGGCCGCGGCATACGCCGCGCGCGCGCGGCTGCGCTGCGTCGTCGTGCTGCCGGGCGGCCAGGTCGCCCTCGGCAAGCTCAGCCAGGCCATCGCCTTCGGCGCGTCCGTCGTCGCCGTGCGCGGCAGCTTCGATGACGCGCTCCGCATCGTGCGCGAGCTCGCGGAGTCCGGCGATGCGGTGCTCGTGAACAGCGTGAATCCGTACCGCATCGAAGGCCAGAAGACGGCGGCGTTCGAGATCTGCGAGGCGCTCGGCGAAGCACCCGACGCGCTCTGCATCCCGGTCGGCAACGCCGGCAACATCACCGCGTACTGGAAGGGCTTTCAGGAGGCCGCGGCCTCCAGCCTGGCGACACGAACTCCGCGGATGCTCGGCTTCCAGGCAGAGGGCGCCGCGCCGATCGTACGAGGTGTGATCGTGGAGCGGCCCGAGACGGTCGCGACGGCGATCCGCATCGGAAATCCCGCGTCCTGGCGCTCGGCGGTCGCGGCGCGCGACGAATCCGGGGGGGCGATCGAAGCCGTGACCGACGCCGACATCCTCGACGCGTACCGGATGCTTGCCGCCTACGAGGGCGTGTTCTGCGAACCGGCGAGCGCTGCGGCCGTCGCCGGCCTCCGCCTCCGCGCGCGCGCGGGTGGCCTCAAGGGCATCGAACAGGTCGTTTGCGTCCTCACGGGGAGTGGCCTGAAGGACCCGGAGAGCGCGATGCGCCTCGCGCCGGAGATCAGGGAGGTCGATGCGAGCGCGGACGCGGTGCGCGCCGCGATCGCATGAACCTGTGAGCGAGCTACGGGTCCGCGTCCCTGCGACCTCGGCCAACCTCGGCCCCGGCTTCGACTCCTTCGGTGTCGCGCTGCCGCTCCTCGCTGACTTCGACCTCCGACCGGCACGCACGTGGTCGGTCTCGGTCGTGGGCGACGGCGATGGCGTCCCGACCGGTGAGGACAACCTCTTCGTCGTCGCGGCACGCGCGACCGCGGCCCTCGCCGGGACCAGCCTTCCCGCACACCATGTCACGCAGCGCTCCGCGATCCCGCTCGCGCGGGGGCTCGGCTCGAGCGCTGCCGCGATCGTGGGCGGCTGCATCGCCGCCAATGCCGTATTGGGGGCTCCGCTCGATCGGCGCACCCTGCTGCGAGTCGCGAGCGAGGTCGAGGGCCACGCGGACAACGTCGCTGCCGCGCTGTATGGCGCGTTCACGCTCACGATCCCGACGGAGCACGGCCCCGCGGCGACACGGCTCGCGTTCCCGAGTGCGTGGCGGGTGTGTCTCTTCATCCCATCGCAGTCGCTCTCGACCGAGCAGGCCCGCGGCATCCTTTCGCCAACGGTCACCCGCGCCGACGCAGTCTTCAATCTCTCCCACGCCGCGGCACTCATCGCGGCGCTCCTGCGTGCGGACGGCGCGCTCCTTTCGCTGGCGATGGAGGATCGCCTCCATCAGCCCGCCCGCCTTCGTCTCGTGCCTGCGCTCCACGACATCGTCGCGGCCGCACGCGCCGCGGGCGCCTTCGGGGCAGCGCTCTCTGGCGCCGGCCCGAGCATCCTCGCCGTCGCACCGGCGCGCCTGGCGCCCCGCGTCATCGCCGCGATGGAAGAGGCCGCTGCCGCGGCGGGAGCCGGCGGACGCGCAAGGGTCCTGCGCGTGCGTGCTGCCGGCGCGACCGTGCAGCGCGCATGAACAGGCATCCAGCGGACCGGCTCGCGCTCCTCGCGCAGCCGGCCGCACGCAGCGCCTTCGGTCGCGAGCTCGGGCTGCGCCTCGAGTATCACGAGCGCATCGGCTCGACACAGGACCGCGCCAAGGAGCTCGCACCCGGCCCGGCTCTCGTTGTCGCAAACGTTCAGACCGCCGGGCGGGGCACCGGTGATCGCTCGTGGGTCGCGGCCGCGGGGAGCAGCGTCCTCGCCTCGTTCGTCCTGCCCGGACCACCGGCCGCAGCGGCGGTCGCCAGCCTCATCGCGGGCGTCGCGCTCGTGCGCGCGCTCGACGCGCTCGGCGTCGTTGGGGCACTCGTGAAGTGGCCGAACGATGTGCTGCTCCGCGGCAAGAAGGTTGCGGGCATCCTGACGTACCTCGCGAGCGGCCCCGACGGCCACGTCGTCGTCGGCATCGGGCTGAACGTGTCGCAGGTCGAGAGCGAGCTCGTCGGGCTCCGCGCCCCCGCGACGTCGCTCGCCCTCGAAGGGCGCCCGGTCGACCGCCTCGCTGCGCTCGAGGCGGTCGCCCGGGCCATCGCAGCAGCGTTCGCCGCCCGGCCGGAGGACGTGCTCGAGGACTGGCGTCGCCGTTCGAACGTGCTCGGACACCGGGTCCTGGTCGCGCAGGCCGGCCGCTCGTCGGTGCGGGGCCTCGCGCTGGCGCTCGATCCGGATGGCGCGCTCCGCGTCGAAACGGCATATGGTCCGGAGCGCATCCTGGCGGGGGAGGTCACGGTCGAGGAATGAGTGAGCGCTTCGCGATCGTCGTCGATGGGACTGCGGCACTGCCGTCCGAGCTCGCACGCGAGCTCGACATCAGCTTCCTTCCGGTGCACGTGAACTTCGGCGACCAGTCGTTCACGCAGGGGGTCGATCTCTCGTTCGACCAGTTCTACGAACGGCTTCAGCAGCCGGATGCCAAGCCGACGACATCCCAGCCGTCGCTCGGCGAGTGCCGCGAGACCTACGAGGCAGCCTTCAAGGCGGGCGCCACGCGCATCCTCGTGGTGACCCTCGCGACCGAGCTCTCGGGGACGTACTCCGCCGCTGTCACAGCGGCGCAGCAGCATGAGCAGCCGATCGAGATCATCGACAGCCGCGGGACCGCGGGCTCGACTTCGCTCATCGCGACGGCGTGCGCGCGTGCGCGCCGCGACGGCTCGAGCTTCGAGCAGACCGTCGCACTCGCGCGGAAGCTTGCGGGGCACGTGAAGCTGCGCGCGATCATCGATACGCTCGAGCAGCTCAAACGCTCCGGCCGCGCCTCCGGGATGCAGGCCATGTTCGGCTCGCTCCTCAAGGTCAAGCCGATCATCAAGATCGAGAACGGCAAGCTCGAGCCGATCGACAAGGTGCGCACGCGCGAGAAGGCGCTTGCCCGGCTCCAGGAGCTCGTCGAAGCGGAGGTCGCTCCGGGAACGAAGCTCCACGCGTCTGTCATCCATACGAAGGCACCAGACCGCGCGAAGCTGCTCGCCGACTGGATCGCGGGGCGGTACCACTGTGTCGAGCTCTACACCGCGGAAGCCGGCCCGGCCATCGCGACCCACGGCGGTGTCGGCGTCGTCGGCGTGTGCTGGTACCCGGAGAGCCTGCTGGTCGGCTGATGCGTTTGCGGATGCCCTTCGCGCGAGGGCGGAAGGATTTCCCGTCGCACCTCTGGACGCAGTGTCCGAGCTGCAGCGAGATGCTGTTCAACAAGCAGCTCGCGCGCAATTTGAACGTCTGCACGAAGTGCGAGCACCACTTCAGGATCCGCGCGCGCGAGCGCATCGAGCTCCTGGTCGACAAGGGCACCTTTGACGAACACGACATCGAGATGTCGTCGGGCGATCCGCTCGTCTTCTCTGACTCGAAGCCATATCCGCTGCGCATCACCGCGGCGCGGACGAAGACTGGCGAGCGCGATGCGGTCGTCACCGGGTTCGCGCGGATCGGAGACCTATCGGCGGCAGTCGCCGCGATGGACTTCGACTTCATCGGCGGCTCGATGGGGAGCGTCGTCGGCGAGAAGATCACGCGGGTCGCGGAGCGCGCGCTCGCGGAGCGGCGCCCGCTCGTGATCATCTCCGCGTCGGGCGGCGCCCGCATGCAGGAAGGCGTGCTCGCCCTCATGCAGATGGCGAAGATCGTGGGGGCGCTCGGGCGACTTGCCGATGCCGGCGTGCCGTTCGTGAGCATCCTCACGGACCCGACGACGGGTGGCGTGCTGGCCTCGTACGCCTCCCTCGGGGACCTCATCCTGGCGGAGCCCGGAGCGCTCATCGGCTTCTCGGGTGCACGCGTCACCGATCAGACGATCGGCGAGAAGCTGCCGAAGGGGTTCCAGCGCTCCGAGTTCGTGCTCGAGCACGGCTTCATCGACCAGATCGTCCCGCGCGCGCAGCTCCGGGAGCGGCTCATGTTCTTCCTCGATGCCTTCCGTCCGGCCGCCCACGACATGAAATGGAGCCTGTGATGCCGGGTGTCGGTGGCCCGAGCGGGCTTGGCCTTGCGGACGCGCTTCATCACGTCGAGCGGAGCATGCGGTTTCGACGCCCTCGCCGGCTCCGCCGGCTCGAACCGTCCGCTCGGCCAAGCCCGCTCGGCCCACTCGGTCGTGCTGCGGACGTCGAGGTGGTCCGACGCGCGGCCGGGTCTGAGCCGGCGCA
>JBKJTV010000059.1:0-5893 GCA_046589985.1 Candidatus Limnocylindria bacterium
GTCGGCCGTGACAACGTCCATGATCACGCCGCCCTTCAGCATTTGGGCGTGGCCGGTCTTCACGGTCCAGGTGCCGGTGGTGCCGCGGGACGGGCCGCCGTTCGTGCCATTCTGGGAGGTCATGGACGTCCCATCCTAGCGCAGGGTTAGTGCGTAAAATCGCTGGATGGGCGTCGTCGATGCCAACGTGCTGGTGCTGAATCTCGACTATCAGCCGCTCAACGTCTGCAACGTGAAGCGGGCGGTGGTGCTGCTGTCGAAGCAGAAGGCGGTCGTCGTCGAGCAGGACGGACATATCGTGCACAGCGAACGCCTCGCCCTCACCTCCCCGTCGGTCATCCGGCTCGCCTACCACATCAAACGGCCACGCCCGGTCGTGAAGATGACGCGCAAGGAATTGCTCCAACGCGACGAGCACATGTGCCAGTACTGCGGGAAGCGCTCGCACGAGCTCACGCTCGATCACGTCATGCCCCGCCATCGGGGAGGCCAGCACACCTGGGAGAACGTCGTCGCGGCGTGCAAGAGCTGCAACCACAAGAAGGGCGGCCGCACGGCGACCGAGGCGCGCATGGCCCTCCTCCGCCTTCCCTTCCGCCCGCCGTCCACGCCGCGCTATCTGTTCTCCTCCTACATCCGTGCCGGCGAGCGGAAGTGGTTCAAGTTCCTCGGGGTGGACGACTCGGCCGCGGCGTCCTGACGCTGGCATTGCCCTTGCGGGCTAGGCAACAGACGAGATGAAGCTGCTCTTCACGAAACGCGGCTATTCGCCGGTCGGCGGATCCGAAAGCCTCTGCTATCAGTTCGCCACGCGCCTCGCCCTTCGCGGTCACGACGTGCGGGTCGTCTGCGCCTGGCCGACCGACAGGGAAGAGGTGCGCTATCCGGCCGCCCGCTACCGTCCGCTGCTCCGCGATGACCACCGCGTCTTCATGGACGAGTTCGGGGTCGAGGTCGTGCAAGTGCGACCACGCGGGGGGATCTTTGGCGGCGTCGCCGACGCGACGACACTCGTGGATCTCATGCGCGCTGAGATCCTCGAGCGCTACGCGAAGGACCGCGAGGTCATCCACAACGTCGGGCGCGAGTACCTCGGTAGCTCGCTCGAGGTCGCGGAGGAGCTCGATCTGCCGATCGTCCTGACACCGCTCGCCCATCCCGGGCAGTTCCACGGAGGCGACGGCCCAGCCGACGTCGCGCGGTATCGCCGCGCATCAGCGATCACGACGATGACCGACTGGGAGCGCTCCTGGTATGTCGACAAGGGCGTGCGACCAGAGCGCGTCGTGACGACGGGGATGGGCCCGAACGCGGTCCGCTCCGGCGATGGCCACGCCTGGCGGCGCGCGCGCGGGATCCCGCAGGACGCGCCGATCGTCCTCTACCTCGGGCGCAAAGAGCGGTACAAGGGGTACATCCAGCTCCTCGACTCCGCTGAGCTCGTATGGGCGAAGCACCCGGAGACGCGCTTCGTCTTCATCGGGATCGCCGGCTTCTACTCGACCTTCATCGACGACTTCGTCCGCTATACCGACGACCGCATCGTGCACATCGAGGGCGCGAGCGGCCAGGAGAAGAGCGCGGCGCTCGACGCCTGCGATCTCTTCGCGATGCCGTCGCAGCACGAGACCTTCGGGCTCGGCTACCTCGAGGCCTGGCTCCACCGGAAGCCCGTCATCGGCTGCGACATCCCGCCGATGCGCGAGGTGATCGGCGCGCACGGCCTGCTCGTACCCCAGCGACCGATCGCGCTGGCCGACGCCATCCTCCGGCTCATCGAGGACGAGCCGCTCCGGACCGCGATGGGCGAGGGCGGGCAGGCGAAGGTGCTCGAGCGCTGGGACTGGGATCGCGTGATGGACCGGGTCGAGACCGCGTACGAGCGTGCGCTCGAGGGCGCGCCGGTCGAGGCCCTGACTCCGGCGCCCGCGCTCGATAAGGAAGCTGCCGCGCTAGCCTGACCGTCCCGTGCGGATCGTCATCGCGAAGAAGCTCCTCTCTTCTGTCGGCGGCTCCGAAGCGCAGGCACGCGCTCTCGCGCGTGCACTGAGCGATCGCGGGCACGAGGTAAGGCTCGTCGGCATGCGGCCAGCCTGGAAGCGACCGGGGATCCCATCCGGACCGGCGGGCGATCTGAGCACGGTCATCGACGGCATCGGCTATCGACTCCTCTCGGCCCCCTTCGCGGCCATCGACGGGCTGCTCCCGACGGCGCTCGTCAGCTGGCGCCGGCTCGCACGAGAGCTCGAGGGCGCGGACGTCGTGCACTCGATCGCGCGCGAATGGGCGGGGCCGGCCGAGCGCGCGACGCGCAGCGTCGGCGCCGCATTCGTCGAGACGCCGCTCGTCCATCCGGGCCAGCGCTTCTCCGGGGCGGGACGCGCGGACGTCGCTCGCTACGCGCGTGCGGACGCGGTCCTGGCGCTCACGGAGTGGGAGGCCGGCTGGTACCGCGAGCACGGTGCGAAGAACGTCCACGTCACGGGTGTCGGCGCGGTGATCGCGCCGCTCCCGGACGTTCCGATGGACCCGGCGACGATCCTCTTCGTCGGGCGAAAGGAGCGCTACAAGGGCTACGACGCGCTCCGCGCCGCCGCGCCGCTCGTATGGCGGCAGCGGCCGGACGCGCGCTTCCACCTGATCGGCCAGCGGCGCTTCCGCGGACCTCCGCCGCTCGTCGATCCACGCTGGGAGGAGCCCGGGGTGGTCGGCGAAGAGGCGAAGGCGGAGGCCTACGTGCGCGCGACGATCTTCTGCATGCCGTCGGACCACGAAACGTTCGGCCACACCTACCTCGAGGCCTGGTGCGCGGGCCGGCCGGTGATCGCCGGGGACATCGCGCCACTGCGCGAGATCGTTCGCGACCGTGTCGACGGGCTGCACGCGCGCAACGAGCCCGCGGCAATCGCGCGCGCGATCCTCGAGCTGCTCGGCGATCCCGACTTGGCGCAGCGGATGGGCGAGGCCGGACAAGCACGCGTCGCCGAGCGTTGGACCTGGGCAGCCGTGGCGGAACGCACGGAAGCCGGGTACGTGGATGCGCTCGCGGTCGCCGCTAGCGGGTACCGATAACCTTTCCATCGACAGGCTCGATGCCTCGGAGGTGATCCACGATGGACCAGCTGCAGGAAGCGGTGCACGGGCGCTACAGATCGAAGGCGCTGCAGATGGCAGCCGGACAGGCGGGCTGTTGCGACGGTGGCGCGTCCTCCAACGATGAGAGCTCCTGCGGCGAGGGGTACACGCGCGAGGAGCTCGCGACTGTCGGGCTCACGCCCGAGCAGAGCCTCGGCTGCGGGAACCCGACGCTCCTCGCCGACCTTCGTCCCGGCGAGACGGTCCTCGACCTCGGGAGCGGCGCCGGCCTCGACGTGCTCCTCTCGGCGCGCCGGGTCGGGCCCAGCGGGCACGCCTACGGCGTCGACATGACCGACGAGATGCTCGCCGTCGCGCGGACGAACCAGGAGCGAGCGGCCATCACGAACGCGACGTTCCTGAAGGGCACCATCGAGGAGCTGCCGCTCCCTGACGCGAGCGTCGACGTCGTCATCTCGAACTGCGTCATCAACCTGGCCGCCGACAAGGCTCGCGTGCTGCGTGAGATCGCGCGCGTCCTCCGGCCCGGCGGACGCGTGGCGATCGCCGATATGGTCGCGACCCGGGAGCTGCCGGAGTCTGTGAAGCGCTCGCTCGACGAATGGGCCGGCTGCGTCGCCGGCACGATCCCCGTCGACGAGTACGCGCAGGGCCTGCGCGACGCCGGCCTCGGCGCCATCGACATCGAGATCACCCGAGAGGTCCACCTACCCGGCGTCACCGGCGCGATCGCGAGCGCGTACATCCGAGCGAGGAAGAGCGCCGGAGCCGCAGCTCCGGCGTAGACTCGCCTCACCCTGGTGAGAGATGTCATCGGGCACCGCCGCCTGCTGGAGCGCATCGGCGCACACGCGCTCCGCGGCGACGTTGCTCACGCGTACGGGATCAGCGGACCTCGCTCGATCGGAAAGCGCACGGTGGCCCTGCGCATCGCGCAGACGCTCAACTGCGAGACACCGAACGTGGCGGCGGGTGGCTGTGGCACGTGCCGCTCCTGTCAGAAGATCGCGCAGGGAACACACCCCGACGTCGTCCTCGTGACCAAAGCGGACGACCGGCAGAACATCGTCATCGATCAGATCCGCGCGATGCAGAACGACCTCTCGTTCCGGCCGCTCGAGGGGCGCCGGCGTGTCGTGATCGTCGATGACGCTGCCGACATGCACGAGCACGCCGAGGTCGCGCTCCTGAGGACCCTCGAGGAGCCGCCGAGGCATGCGGTCATCATGTTGCTCACGCCGACGCCGGACCGCCTGCTCGACACGATCCGCTCCCGCGTCCAGGCGCTTGCGTTCCGCCTTGTCGCGACCGCGGAGATCGCAGAGGGACTCCGCGCCCGATTCGGCGCGGGCGCCGAGAAGCACGCCGGCGCGGCGGGCGGGCGGCCAGGGCTCGCCATCACGCTCGCGACCGACGAGGCTGCGCGCACCGATCGGCGGCGGGTCGAATCGGAGTTCTACATGCTCATTGGCTCGCGGCTCACCGAGCGCTTTGCGTGGGCGGCGGCCCTAGCGGACGACGACGATCCGCGGCGCCGCACGCGCCAGATCGAACGCCGCCTCGTCGAGTGGGGCGAGCTCGTCCGCGACGCCGTCGTCGTGTCGCAGGGCGTCGACCGCGCGATGCGGCCCGAGCGGGCCGCCGAGAGCGCGCAGCTCTCGGCCAGCGTCCCGGCGCGCGCGCTCGTGGACATGGCGCTTTTCATGGAGCGGCTTCGGCGCGACCTCGACTTCAACGCGAACGCCCGCGCGATGCTCGAGCTCTTCGCGCTGAAGATCCCGTACGGCGCGACGTTCAAGATGGAGAAACAGTGAACACACGGATGGTCGTCGGCGCGCGGTTCATGACCGCGGGCCGCATGTACTTCTTCGAGCCCGGCGAGGTGCAGGATCTCGCATTGAACGAATGGGTCGTCGTGCAGACCGAGCTCGGCCTCGACGCGGCGCGCGTGCAGATCCTCCCGACGGACTCGCCGCTCGTGCAGGTCGATCCGCCGCTCGGGCACGTGGTCCGCAAGGCGAGCGCGGCCGACCGGTTCGAGATGGCGAAGCAGAAGCGCCGCGAGCCGGAGGCGGCCGAGGAGGCGACGCGCCTGTCGCGCCAGCGGAACCTGCCGATCAAGATCCTCGGCGCCGATTGGCAGCTCGACGGCGCGAACCTCACCCTCTTCTACTCCTCGGAGGAGCGCGCCGACGTCGGCGCCCTCGCGACCGATCTCGCGGCGCACTTCGGGACGCGCGTCGAGATGCGCAAGATGGGCGCACGCGACGAAACAAAGGTCATGACCGGCGTCGGAACCTGTGGCCGCGAGCTCTGCTGCTCCTCGTGGCTCGACAAGTTCTCGAACATCTCGATCCGAATGGCGAAGGAGCAGGACCTCCCCCTGAACCAGAGCAAGCTCACCGGCGTCTGCGGTCGCCTCAAGTGCTGTCTCATCTACGAGCTCGAGACGTACCAGGAAGTGAAGGGCAAGCTCCCGAAGCTCGGCGAGATGTTCCACATCCCGTCGTGCGTGAGTGGCGCGTGCGGCACCGGCGGCTGCGCGCAGACACAGGGCGTCTCCATGACGAAGGAGCAGATCGTCGTCGGCATGGTGGAGTCGCTCGGCGGCGCGCGCCTCACGCTCACCGCCGAGGAGCTTGGCGTCACGTTCGATGCCGTCCCCGCACACACGAAGGGCGTCGGGTCGTACGGCGGCGACGAGGTCCCGCGGCAGGAGCGGCCAACGCCATTGCCGGCGGGCCCCGGCAGCGGGAAGCGACGTCGTCGTCGTCGCGGCGGACGGCGCGGTGGCGGG
>JBKJTV010000336.1:0-7116 GCA_046589985.1 Candidatus Limnocylindria bacterium
CGTTGTTCTCGTTGTTCTCGTTGTTCATCGGTCCCTCCTTGCGTTCGTCTCGATCCATCTCGTAGTGGTACGGCATATCGCTTCCCCGCGCATCGTGCAAGAGCCTTGCAGCAGATAGCGGACCATCTCATCCCCGCTCGGTCGGCCCAGACCCTTCCTCGCTAGAGTCGCGGCGTGCAGCACGACACCGAATGGCTCGACGCGTTCGACGAACGCCTCGAGAGCGTGACCGAACGGTGGATGCTCGCGCGGTGGGCGGACTTCACACACGCGAAGGGCGACGCGGTCGGCGCGCTGCAGCGCGAGCGTGGGGCGTTGCTGACCGACGGGAGCACGCGGGAGCGCCTCGCGTCGTTACGTGCGCGTGACCTTGACCCACGGACGAGACGCCGCGTCGACGTGCTTGAGCGCGCGGCGCTCCAGGCGACCATCGATGGTGACGGGGAGATCGCGGCGCTCGCGGAGGAGATCCAGTCTGGCCACATCG
This sequence comes from Candidatus Limnocylindria bacterium, assembly GCA_046589985.1. Taxonomy (GTDB): domain Bacteria; phylum Chloroflexota; class Limnocylindria; order P2-11E; family P2-11E; genus JACDAF01. The sequence continues at coordinate 488 of JBKJTV010000336.1, forward strand.
TCCCCTTCCAGCCCGTCGTCGATGGCGAGGAGCTCTCCCGGACGGCCGTCCGGCAGCGGATCCGGCTCGATCCTGACCGCGAACGCCGGCGAGCGGCGATGCTCTACCGCGAGCCGCTCGGAGAGCGCGTCGGCCCCCTCATTCGGCGGCTCGCCCACCTGCGGAACGACCGCGCCCGCGCGCTCGGTTTCCCGGACTTCGTCGCGCTGCGAATGCACGTCGACCGGATCGATCGTGCCTGGTACGACGCGACGATGGCGACCGTGGAGCGGCGCACGGAGGCGCTCTGGAAGGGCAGGCTCGGCGAGATCAGGAGCGTCCTTGGCCACGAGCCGGCCGCCCACGACCTGGACTTCGCGATGGAGCGGCTCGCCGGCGAGAACGTGGACGACCGCTTCCCGCGGACGGAGCACGCCGACCGCACGCGCGCGCTCGTCCGGGCGGTCGGCTTCGACGAGCGGGTCAATGACATCGAGGTGCGGATCGAGGACATCCCCTACGGCGGCCTCGAGATGCCGATCCGGGTGCCCGAGGACGTCCGGATCCTGGTGAACCCGCCGGACGGGTTCGAAGGGCTGCACACCGTAGTCCACGAATTTGGGCACTGCGTTCACGCGCGCTACAACGAGCAGCGGGGCGACGCGCTGCAGCGGAACGAGCCGGGGCACTTGGGCGAGGCGGTTGCCGAGATCCTCGGCCACTTCGTCCTTCGCCCGGAGTACCTCGAGCGTCACTCCGACCTTCCCGCGACCACCCGCGCGGCCCTTCTCGCGAAGAGCGTGCGCGGGGACTTCGGGCGGTGGCTCGTCACGAGCGCGGACCTCGAGCTGGCGCTCTACGCGGACCCGGACGCCGATCTCGGCGCGCGCGCGATCGAGGTGGAGCGCCGGGTCCTCGGGGTAGAAGCGGAGACACGGCACAGCTGGGCCGCGGACGCCTTCCTCATCGAGTACCCGGTGTACAAGCACGCCTACCTCGTCGCTGACATGGTCGCGGCGCAGGCGTCCGCCGCGTTCACCGAGCGCTACGGCACGATCTTCGACCCGCGGGTCGCGCGCGACCTCGTCGAGCACGTCTGCGCGCCGGGTAACCTCGTCGACTGGGACGTGAAGATCGCCGGTCTCACCGGCCGGCCGCTCTCCGCGGACGCGTGGGTCCGCGAGCTCGAAGCGGGGTACGCGATCTAGGGGACGAGCGCGACGAACACCTCGTTCGCGAGCAGACGACCACGTGGGGTGAGGCGTACACGCAGGTCACTCCACTCGACGAGCGACGCGTCCGCCTCGCGAAGCGCCGTCGCGACGCGGTCACCGGCCGGATCACCGAAGCGCCGGGCGTAGCGGCCGAGGTCCAGCCCGGCGTCGAGACGGAGCGCCAGCATGGCAGTGTCGGAGGCGAGGTCCGCCCCCGGATCCACCAGGCGGCCGAGACCGCGCTCCGCGCGCTCGACGTACTCCAGGAGCGACCCCGGGTTCCGCGAGCGCTGGCCGGTCAGGTGCGAGTGCGCGCCCATGCCGACGCCGAGCCAGTCACCGTTCCGCCAGTAGGTGAGGTTGTGCAGGCAGCGCTTTCCAGGGCGGGCCCAGTTCGCGATCTCGTAGTGGCGGAACCCCGCGCCTTCGAGACAGGCTTCCGCGATCTCGTAGAGGCGGGCGATGCCGTCGTCATCGGCCTGTCGTGCGGCCGCGTCACCGCGCCAGCGCTCGAGCGCGGGCCAGCCCGCGCCGGGCCAGTTCGCGACGCTCTCTTCGGGCTCGAGGTGCAGCTCGAGCGGGTACGCGGAGAGGTGATCGACGCCAAGCGCGACGGCGTCGTCGAGATCACGCTGCCACTCATCTTCGGTCTGCCCGGGCCAGCCAAAGATGAGATCGAGGCTCACGTCGGCGCCGACGCTCCGTGCCGCCTCCACGGCCGGTGCGGTGTCCGCGGCCTGGTGGGTGCGGGCGAGGGCGCGCAGGCCGCGCTCGCCGAGCGACTGCGCGCCGAGCGACAGCCGCGTCAGGCCAAGAGCGCGCCAGGCTTCCAGCCGCTCGCGATCGAGGGTCGCAGGATTCGCCTCGACCGTGACCTCGCGTGGGCGCAGATCGAACGCCGCGCCGAGCGCCCGCGAGAGAGAGGCGATCTCGTCTGGCTCGAGGAGGCTCGGCGTGCCGCCGCCGAAGAACAGGGTGCGCACACGAGGCCGTCCGAGCGCCGCTCCCTCACGCGCGAGCTCCTGCGCGAGAGCGTCGAGGTAGCGCGCGCGCAGCGCGGTCGTCGCCGGCGCGGTCGCGAAGTCGCAGTACGGACAGCGCGCCGCGCAGAACGGGATGTGGACGTACAGGCCGATCCCGCTCAAAGGCGCACCTCGCCGAGCGGGTCCGGCAGGCCGGCCTCCACCGAGAGCGCCGCGGTCAGGCCGAGGTCCACCAGCCACTCGCGCGATTCGTGGACGAACGCCAGGAGGTGCGCCGGCCGCCACTCGGCTTCGGCGACGATCCGCTCTTCCCCGAACTCGGGCAGGAGCAGAACGTAGGCGGTGCGGCGATCGACGAGGCGCGCCGCGGACACGCCGTAGGCGAGGACGCGCTCGGCGCCGCCCGAGACGCGGAGCGCCGCCGACCGCAGCGGCGCGACGACCTCGGCGAGACGCGCGTCGGCCCCCCCGGCGCCGACCCCGGCCGCGTGATGCACCGCGAGCTCCCGGTGGGCGGCGTAGAGGCCCTCGAGGAGCCCGCGGCTCTCGCGCGAGAGGCGCTCCCACACGATCGCGATATCGTCCTCCGCGAGCGCGCGCAGGAACGTCGACGCGAGCAGCTGCGTCGGATGCTCGAACTGGACCTTCAATCCCCGCTCGCTGCGCTGCGGCTATCGCCGCTGCTTCGCTCGCGTGGGCCCTTGCAGCTCGGTCGTGCAAAGCCCTCCCTCGCCTGATCGATCGGCGTGCTCATCCCTCTTCCTTCAGTCTGAGCACCGCGAGGAAGGCCTCCTGCGGGATCATCACCTGGCCGACCATCTTCATCCGCTTCTTCCCCGCCTTCTGCTTTTCGAGGAGCTTCTTCTTGCGGGTGATGTCGCCGCCATAGCACTTCGCGAGGACGTCCTTGCGCTTCGCCGTCACGGTCTCACGCGCAAGGACCTTCCCGCCGATGGCGGCCTGGATCGGCACGTCGAACATCTGCTTTGGGATCAGCTCGCGGAGCTTCGCGGTGAGCAGCCGCCCCATGTAGGTCGCCTTCTCGCGGTGCACGATGATCGAGAGCGCGTCGACGATGGTGCCGGCGACGAGGACGTCGAGCCGCACGAGATCCGCGGCGCGGTACTCCGCGAACTCGTAGTCGAGCGAGGCGTAGCCCCGCGAGCGGCTCTTCAGGTCGTCGTAGAAGTCGACGATGACCTCGCTGAGCGGCATCTCGTACTTCAGCATCGCCCGAAGCGGATCGACGTAGCTCATGTCCGTCAGCGTGCCGCGCTTCCCCTGCGCCAGATCCATGATCGGACCGACGTGCGTCGTGGGGACGATGATCGTCGTCCGCATCCAGGGCTCGCGGATCTCCTCGATGAGGCTGGGGTCCGGCAGGAGCGCGGGGTTGTCGATCGTGATCGTCTCGCCACGGTACGTGAGGATCTGGTACTCGACGGACGGCGAGGTCGCGATGAGATCGACGTCGTACTCCCGCTCGAGCCGCTCCTGGACGATCTCGAGATGCAGCAGCCCGAGGAATCCGAGGCGGAAGCCGAAGCCGAGGGCCTGTGAGGTCTCCGGCTCGTAGACGAGCGACGCGTCGTTCAGGCGCAGCTTCTCGAGCGCGTCGCGGAGCGTCGGGTAGTCCTCGGAGCTCGACGGATAGAAGCCGGCGAACACCATCGGCTTCGCGGGCCGGTACCCGGGGAGCGCCGCGCGCGCCGGACGTGCCGCGAGCGTGAGGGTGTCGCCGACGCGACAATCCGCGACGGCCTTGAGGCCGGTCGCGATGTATCCGACCTCGCCGGTCTCGAGTGCCGTTGTCGGATGCGCCTCGGGGGTGAAGACACCGAGCTCGAGGAGCTCGCTCTCCGTGTCGGTCGCCAGCAGCAGGATCCGCTCGCCGGCGTCGAGACGGCCGTCGAACACGCGGACGTGCGCGACCACCCCTTTGTACGCGTCGTAGTGCGAGTCGAAGATGAGCGAGCGCAGCGGGGCGTCGGGATCACCGGAGGGCGGCGGGACGCGTTCGACGACCGCGTGGAGAAGCTCGATCACCCCCTCGCCGGTCTTGCCCGAGGCGAGGAGGATCTCCTCGTCCTTGAAGCCGAGCGTCGTGCGCAGATCCTCACGGACGAGGTCGAGATCCACCTGCGGCAGGTCGATCTTGTTGATGACCGGGATCACCTCGAGGCCCTGCTCGATGGCGAGATAGGCGTTCGCGAGCGTCTGCGCCTCGATGCCCTGGGAGGCGTCCACGAGCAGGAGCGCACCCTCGCACGCCGCGAGGGAGCGGCTCACCTCGTAGTTGAAGTCGACGTGGCCCGGCGTGTCGATGAGGTTCAGCTCGTATTCGGTCCCATCCCGGCCGCGCCAGCGCATCTGGACCGCGCGGGCCTTGATGGTGATCCCCTTCTCGCGCTCGAGATCCATGGAGTCGAGCATCTGGTCGCGCATCTCCCGCTTGCTCACGGTCGCGGTCAGCTCGAGCAACCGGTCCGACAGGGTCGTCTTCCCGTGGTCGACGTGCGCGATGACGCAGAAATTCCGGATGTGGGAGAACGCCTGAGGCACGGTCCAAGGCTAGTGGGTGACCCGCTCGGGTGTGCGGCACGTCACGGCCGCGTTCCACCGGTCGAGCACATCGGCCGTCACACGCGTCGCACGCTCGCCCGCCTAGCGTTCCACCCGGTGGTGGAGGGAACAACATGATCCGTTTCGCACTCGTGCCCATTCTCGCGCTGGCGCTCGTGGTCTCCGTAGGTGGCGTCGCCCGTGCCGAGACCGACGAGGAGCAGGTCGCCGACCCCGGCGCCGAGCTCTTCCGCCAGGCACTGTCCGACTACCGCACCGCTCTGGCGGAGCTTCGGGAGCTCTGCACGGCAGGTGACGACGACGCCGGGGTCTCCACCGCCCGTCGCCGGGCACCGAAGACGATGTCCACCTGCGAGCGCGGCATGAAGGAGCTGAAGACCTTCCTCGTGGAGGTCCGCAAGACCGCCCACTGGCTCCGGGAGAAGGCCGCGGAGGACCGTCACGCGCAGAAGGTCGCCAAGGAAGAGGAGCGCCAGGCGAAGGAGCGCGACGAAGAGGAGCGCAAGGACGCCGAGCGCAAGGACGCCGAGAAGGCTGAGAAGGCCAAGCGCGACGAAGCGGCCCGCCAGTCCGAGAAGGCCAAGCAGGCCGAGAAGTCCAAGCAGCAGGAACAGCAGAAGTCGAACGACGTGACCAAGCAGAGATCGTCGTACGAGCGCGAGCTCGCCGAGATGCGCAAGAAGCTCCAGTCGGAGCTGAGCGACTGGGCAAAGGGCGAGCGCGCCGCGAACGAGCTCAAGCTGCTCGCCGGGACCAAGACGGGCGAGGAGCGCGCGAAGTACGATCAGAAGGCCGCCTCCGAGAAGCAGCACGCCGCGGAGCACCAGGCGACTGCGCAGAAGCTCCAGGCCAAGATCGCCGACTACGAGAAGGGTCTGAGCTCGCTCCCGAAGTCGGGCGAGCTCGCGAAGGAACTCGTGAAGGACCTCGCGAAGAAGGCGCAGAAGCTGCGCGACCAGATCCACGGCCTCGAGAACACGATCGCCTACAAGCGCGGCCTCGAGCAGGACGCGCTCGACCGCGCGAGCGAGTACCGCGCCAGCGCCGCCGAGAAGACCGGTGCGGAGCGCGAGAAGTACCTGTACAAGGCCGCCGAGATGGACCGCCAGGCAGACGAATGGGCGCGCTACGCCGCGGAGTACGAAGAGCAGCGCGACCGGGCGCAGGCGGAGCTGGACGCGTTGGGTCTCTAGCACCGCAGGATCTGATCGCACTTCACGATGCCGCCAGCGACGCTGGCGGCATCGTGCTGTTAGGCGGAGCTTCCTCCCGGCGGCGGCGATCCGGACCGCGCGAGCCGCGCGCGCACCACCGACACGATCTCCGCGAGCTCGCCGATCCCCAGGAGCCGGCTTGCGGCCAGGTAGACGGCGCCGCCGACACCGGTCGCGACCATCGTCTGGACCAACAGGCCGACTTTCGTCTGGTCGAGGTCGACGGTGACGTTCGTCGCGCGGATGAACAGGAACATCGCGATACCCATCACCAGGCTTGCCGACATGACCTTCAGCGTCGAAGACCCGATGCCGGACAGCCGTAGGCGCGCCCGCGAGGCGAGGAGGGCGAAGAGCAGGAACGCCTCGGCGAGGGTCGCGATCGCGTTCGCGAGCGCGAGGCCGTTGATACCGAGGGACGGCGCGAGCGCCACGGCGAGGACGACGTTGATGCCGATCGAGATCAGCGTCAGCGCGAGCGGCGTCTGCGTGTCCTTCATCGCGTAGTACGCGCGGGAGATGATCTGGACCAGCGCGTGGCCGACAAGGCCGAGCGAGTACATGAGGAACACACCGGCGACGAGCTCACGCTGGGCGGGCCCGAACTCGCCGTACTGGAAGAGAAGGTGCACGATCGGGCGGCGCAGGACGATCAT
>JBKJTV010000339.1:0-4271 GCA_046589985.1 Candidatus Limnocylindria bacterium
CCGGATCATCGAGTACATCCGCGTCTGCGTCGACGAGGACGAGACGGCCGCGCGCAACGCCCTCGCGACGGCAATGCTGGGCTACGCGCTCGCGGGTCCGAGGCGGCCGAAGGACAGCGGGTACCGCATCCACTTCACGCGCATGGGCTTCGACGATGTCCTCACCGGGCTCGAGGCGCGACGGGTGCGGGGCGAGACGGTGGAGTCGCTGGCTGCGGACGTCCCGGCGGAGCTCGTCAGTCGTATCGGCGCGTTCGGATCGCCCGCCACCGCCGCGGCGTCATTCGCGCGCCTTGCCCAGGGCCTCGACCTGCCCATCGTTCGCGTCGTGGCCGCGCGCGATCCGCAGATCTCCGCGCGGGCCGTCATCGATGCCTGTGCTCCCCTGGCCTAGCGCGGCGCGCTCCGTCGCGATCCGCGTGAGCGGGCGCCGCACCAGATAGAGCCCGAGCCCGGCGGCCGCCGTCAGCGCTGCGAACGCCAGCCAGGTCGCGGCCCAGCCCACGCTTGCGCGGCCGATCCCCGCAAGGAACAGCGCCGATCCGATCGAGAGCGCGGTGACCATGCCCCAGGCGCCTTGATAGCTGCCACGCGCACCCGCAGGGGCGAGCGCCGCTACGGCGGTCGGCAGTGCCGCCGCGAAGACGATCTCGCCGAGCGTGAAGACCGACACCGCGAGGAGGAGGCCCGTGAAGGAGGAGCCTGCCGCGACCAGGGCCGCGTACGAGGCCGCAACGAACACGCTGGCGATCGGCAGAGAACGGAACGGGCCGCGGCGCTCGAGCAGGGTGTTCGCGGGGACCGCGAGCACCGCGACGATGAGCCCGCTGCCGGCGAGCGCGAGCCCGATCTCGGACGCTGGGACTCCGCTGTCCGCCGCGTACAGCGGGAACGCGAGAGAGATGAGGCCGATGCCGAGCGGGAACGCGAATGCGAACAGCGCGAGCGCGATGAATGGACCGTCGCGGAAAGCCTGGACGGTCCGCGCAAAGAGGCCGGGACCGTCCGCGGCGTGGACCACGACGTCACTCGGCGCGCCCCGCAGCCTGAGCAGGACGATCGCGGCGGTCAGCGCGAACAGTCCGCCGCTCAGCAGTCCCAGCGCGGCGAAGCCACGTTCCGCGATGAAGCCCGCCGGCGCGACAGCGACCGTGTACCCGACGCTGATCACGCTGTAGTTCAGCGCGAGAGCGCGTTGCCGTATCGCTGGTGGGACGAGATCGAGCAAGAGGGCGGTCCCGACGGGGAAGAACGGGGCCTGGACGAGCCCGATCGCGAGGCTCCAGATGAAGAGCGTCGGCACGTCGCGGATGAGCAGGAACGTGGGCATGACGATCGCCGCTCCGATCGCGCTGCCCGCGAGGAGCGGCGTGCGGCCGAAACGGTCCGAAAGGGAGCCAGCGAGTGGCGCCGCGAGCGCCCGCAGCACGTTCTCGGCGAGGAAGGCTGCGCCGACGATCGCCGCCGGAAGGCCTTGCTCTCGGACGAAGTAGATCGACACAAAGGTGAGCACGGAGAGTCGGGCACCGAGGAACAGGAAGAAAGCCGCGGAGACCCACGGCACGCGAGGGTCAAGACCGGCGAGGGCACTGCGGAGCGCCGCGAGCGGCGACCGCGTCACGCGTGCGGTGACGTGCTGCGGATCGCCCACCAGATGAACAGCGGCTGGAGCGGAAGCCGCGCCCAGGCGAGCCACGGCGCTGGATACACGGGCACCCCGGCCAGGGCGACGTAGATGTTGGCGGGGAAGACCGCGACCAGATACGTGGCCGTGATGAGGCCGACGCGCCGCCGCTGGCCCGGCGGAGCGAGGACGACAGCAGCCGCGAGCAGGAGCTCGAGCGCGCCCGTCGCGTACACGATCGGGAGCCGGCCCGGGATGTCAGCCGGCAGGTGGTCCACAAAGACCCGCGGCGACAGGAAGTGGATGAGGCCGACCGCGGCGAACGCCGCGGCGAAGACGAAACGCCCGAGGTCACGGTCACGGTCCACCCGCTAAGGCTATGCGGCTTTGACCGGCCATAACATCGGACGGTGCCGGCCGCATCGCCAGAGATCGTCATCCGCGGCGGAATGGTGTACGACGGGAGCGGCGCCGCGCCTCGCCGCGCCGACGTCGCGGTCGCGACCGACGGGATCGTCGCGGTCGGGGAGGTCCGTCACCGCGCTCCCCTCGAGATAGACGCGAGCGGGCTCGCCGTCGCACCCGGCTTCGTCAACATGCTCAGCCACGCCTGGTCATCCCTCATCCAGGACGGCCGCTCGCAGAGCGACCTCCGCCAGGGAGTGACCCTGGAGGTCTTCGGCGAGTACATCGAGGCGCCGCTCAACGAAAGGCTGCGCGCGGAGTGCGTGCGGCGTCAGGGCGACTTTAGATACGACATCACCTGGTCCACCGTGGGCGAGTACCTCGACCGGCTCGTCGCCGGAGGGATCGCGACGAACGTCGCGTCGTTCGTCCCCGCATCTGTCGTGCGGCGCTACGTCGTCGGCGAGGACGACCGGCGACCGACGGCGGACGAGCTCGAGCGCATGCGCGGGCTCGTGAACGTCGCGATGCGGGAGGGCGCCCTCGGCCTCGCCTCGGCGCTCATCTACACCCCCGCCACCTTCGCGGATATCGACGAGCTCTCGGCACTGGCCGAGGCGTCGGCGAGGCACGGCGGCATGTACGTCTCGCACCTGCGCAGCGAGGGCGACCGTTTCATCGAAGCGGTGGATGAGCTCGTTGAGATCGCGCGCCGCGCGCGTGGCCGCGCGGAGATCTATCACCTGAAGCAGGCCGGCCGCGACAACTGGGGCAAGCTCGACATCGCGATCGCGCGGATCGAGGCGGCGCGCGCGAGCGGCACGCCGATCACGGCAGACATGTATACGTACAACGCGGGCGCGACCGGGCTCGATGCCTCGCTCCCACCCTGGGTCCAGGAGGGTGGACACCAGAGGTTCCTCGCGCGACTCCGCGAACCCGCGGTGCGCGCCCGCGTCGTCGACGAGATGCACCGGCCGGGGGTCGGTTGGGAGAACATGCTCCTCCTGGCTGGCACCGCGGAGGGTGTCCTGTTCTCGTCCTTCAAGAATGAGGCGCTCCGGCGCTACACGGGGTGGACCCTCGCGCGGGTCGCCGCGCAGCGGGGACGTTCGCCCGAAGACACGGTCATTGACCTTGTCATCGAGGACGACAGCCGGGTCGGCGCGATCTACTTCGTGATGTCGGACGACAACGTGCGGCGCCAGATCGCGCTTCCCTGGATGAGCTTCGCTTCCGACTCAGCTTCGCTTGCACCGGAGGGACTGTTCCTGGGGTCGAACCCGCATCCGCGCGCGTACGGGACCTTCGCGCGCCTGCTCGGGCGCTACGTGCGCGACGAAGGGGTCATCCCGCTCGAGGAAGCGATCCGCCGGCTCACCTCGCTACCCGCCGAGAATCTCCGCATCAGTGGCCGCGGCCGCCTCGCGCGGGGCTACGCGGCGGACGTGGTCGTCTTTGATCCCGCGCGCATCCAGGATCACGCGACCTACGAACATCCTCACCAGTACGCGACCGGAGTGCGTCACGTGCTCGTGAACGGAACGCCGGTGATCCGCGACGGCGAGCACACCGGCGCGTTACCGGGCCAGGTCGTACGCGGCCCGGGGTGGCCCGGATGAGCGAGCGGTTCGATCAGGTGGCGAAGGTCCTCGCCGCCGCGGTGGACGACCTCGTCGTGCCGGGAGCCGCGCTCGGCATCCTTCATGAGGGCCGCGAAGAGATCGCGTGCGTTGGCGTCACGAGCGTCGAGGATCCACTCGCCATACACGAAGACACCTTCTTCCAGATCGGATCGACGACGAAGACGATGACGGCAACGCTCGCCCTGCGCCTCGCCATCGAAGGTCTGCTCGACCTTGATGCGCCCGTGCGGACCTACCTGCCGGATCTCCGGCTCGCCAACGAGGCTGCCGCCGCGCGCGTGACGATGTGGCACGTGCTGACGCACAGCGGCGGCTGGCTCGGGGATTACTTCGAGGACACCGGCCGCGGCGACGACGCGCTCGCGAAGGTCGTCGCGAACCTTGCCGACCTCCCGCAGCTCACGCCCGTCGGATCCGAGTGGCACTACCTGAACTCGGGCTTCTACCTCGCCGGTCGCGTCATCGAGGTGATCACCGGCAAACCTTTCGAGACCGCGATGCGCGAGATGCTCTTCGAGCCGCTCGGCATGCTCATGACGAACTTCTTCGCCGATGAGGTGATCGCGTATCGCGTCGCCATCGGCCACTACGTCCGG
>JBKJTV010000131.1:0-4409 GCA_046589985.1 Candidatus Limnocylindria bacterium
GAACGCAGCGCGAGGACCTGCTCGGTCGGGGTGAGGAAGATCGTGTAGCCCGCACCACGCGCGATGAAGTCGACCGCCGGGTCGATCTGGCCGCGATTGACCTCAAAGCTGAGCGGAAGATTCCCGTACGACTGGACGACCTGTGCGGCACGGAGTGTCGACGCCGGCTGGCTGATGTTCGTGGAGCCGATGCGGACGGCGTGTGTGCTGGCCGGGGCGGCGTCGGCCTCGACCGCGGGCAGCAGTGCCGGCCAGAGCGAGGACGGGATCTGCGCAAGCACCATCGCAGCGGTCAGCACCGCGATCACCACGCGACGGAATCCGACCCTACCCACGCTTCCCCTTTTCCCTACCCCGAGACCTGACTGTCGGAAAATGAAGTCCAGCTACGCGCTCACGGGACTATGCCGTAGTACTTCCGGGGGAGATAGCGCCTGGGGCGACTTTTTCCGCGTGATCGAGCGAACGTGTACCGCCCTGATACCCCGGCGCTGTGACGGCCAGCACAGCGAGGCCGACGAGCGCGAGGGTCACGGCGTAGACGTAATAGCTCTGCGTCGTCCAGCGCGCGAGCAGGAGCGGCAGCGTGATCACCAGGCAAGCGACAAGTGCGGTCCGGCCGAGCGTGTCGAGCCGCGAGCGGGCGGCGAGCACGACCGCGCCGAAGGTGAGCGCGATCTCGAGCACAAAGAACAGTGGGAGCAAACGGTCCACATCAGCGCCGCTGAACTGGATGGCGTGTAACAGGTTGGCCCCCCAGACCTCCTGGTGGAAGGTGAGCGCCTGGACCTGTTGACCGATGAACGCGACGGGATCCATGGCGAAGAAGGGCAGCGTCATGACCGTCGCAGTGCCGAGCGAGATGAGCGCATAGCGCCGCCACGGCGCGCCGGCGAGCGCGAGGTGCCGGAGGACGAGCGGCAGCACGAGCACGGCGAACTGCTTGAAGGCGAGCGCCCAGCCGAGCGCGAATGCGGAGAAGAGGAACGGGAGCCGTCCCGGGAACGCGAGCGCGGTGAACGCGACGACGACGAGGAAAGCGGCGCTCACGTCGTTGCCGCCATCGGTCGTGCGGAACGCGGCGATACCCCAGGTGGCGTAGAGCATCGCGGGGAGCGCGGCCTGGGCCCAGCCCGCGCGCGCGCCGGCGATCGCGATCGCTCCGATGGTGAGGATGCCGGTCCAGGTCTCGACGCGATGGAGATCCCAGCCCGCGAGGTACGCCGGCACGTAGAAGAGGAACTCGCCCGGTGGATACACGAACGGCGAGCCGAGGGGCACGGTGCTCTGCAGGACGTGCGTGTACGGATTCCCTCCCGCGAGCATGACCGCGATCGCCTCCTCCGTCGCGGGGAGCACGTCGCTGCCGCCGTCGAGCGGCTGCCGCGCGAGCCGCTCGGCCGCGCCGATCGCCACGGCATAGGCGCAGGCAAAGACACCAACGGGCAGGCCGCGCACGGCAGCGAGGAGCAGCGCGAGTCCGGCGAGGAGCAGGCCGACGCGCCACGGCGGAGGCGCGGAGAGGTCGATCGCGCCGATGGACCAGAGCAGCCCCGCGAGGATGGCCGCGAGTGCGGCGCTGCTAGCGCTGACCCGTCGCCGCCCGGAGCCGCGCGAGGGTGTCCTCGAGCAGCTTGATCTCGCGCCCGTAGCGCTCGAAGTCGCCCGCGCGGAGGGCATCCTGTGCGCGCGCGTATTGATCGGAGGCGAGCCGCACGAGCCCGGCGACATCGCCGGGGGCCGCAGCGGTGGCGCTCGGCTGCGGTGTCGGCGAAGCGCCGGGCGCCCGCGTCGGCGTGGGCGTCGGCGTCGGCTGCGTGCCGGTCGGCGGGATGGGCGTCTCGAAGAAACGCGCGAGCGCCTTCTCGAAGGTGTCCTCCATGACGACGCGGTCCTGCGTCGCGAGGATGACGCGCTTCAGCTCGGGGATGCGGCCCTGCGTCGCCTGCACGAAGAGCGGCTCGATGTAGAGGAACGAATTGCCGACGGGCATGACGATGAGGTTGCCACGTGTGAGGTTCGCGCCCGCGCCGGAGAGCAGCGTGAGCTGCTGCCGGATCGAGGCGTCCTGCTCGATACGTGCCTCGATCTGGAGCGGCCCGTAGACGAGGCGATCCTTCGGGAAGCGGAGGACGCGGAGCTTCCCGTACTCCTGCGCGTCGGCGCGGCCCGCGATCCAGGCGACCATGTTGTCGCGGTCGTTACCGGCCGGGGTCATCGGCACGAAGAGCACGAACTCTCGCTGCGCCGAGCCGGGCAGTCTGGTGGTCACGTAGTACGGCTCGATGGGCACCTTCGGACCGCCCTGCTGCGAGATCTCGTTCGCGATCTTCCACGCGTCGCCGCGGTTGTAGAACTCGTCCGGATTGGTCATGTGGTACGTCGCGAAGATCTCGACCTGCATGCGGAAGAGATCCTCGGGGTAGCGCAGGTGCGCGCGCAGGTCCGGCGGCATCTCGGTGACCGACTTCGCGAACAGGCTCGGGTAGACGTTCCGCAGCGTCCGGATCACCGGGTCCTGCTGATCCACGACGTAGAAGGTCATGGACCCGTCGTACGCATCGGTGACGACCTTCACGCTGTTCCGGATGTAGTTGACCTGCGAGCGGAAGAAGTGCTTGCTGTACGGGTACCGCGAGCCGGTGGTGTACGCATCCTGGATCCAGTACATCCGCCCGCCGGACACGACGAGGTAGGGGTCCTTGTCGAACCGCAGGAACGGCGCGACGAGGCGGACCCGCTCCTGGATCTCGCGGTTGAAGAGCACCCGGCTTTCCTGCCCGATCTGACCCGAGATGAGCAGATTGAAGTCCCCGAAGCGCATCGCGAAGAGGATCCGGTCCCAGAGCGTGCCGATCCCGACGCCACCGCCGCCGCTGAAGCGTGTCGTGACGTCGCGCTCGCTGGCGTAGTCGAACTCGTCCTGTGTCGTGCCGACGATCGCGTAATCCTTCGTGAGCTCGCCGTAGTAGATGCGCGGCTGATCGATCTTCGGCTCGCCCTGCGGCGGGATGTCCCGGAGCTGGAGACGCGGCAGGCCCTCCGGCGTGACGCCGCCGACGTTCGTGAGCGCTGCGCCGAAGCCGTGGGTGTAGAAGAGGTGCAGGTTCAGCCAGGTGCGCGCCTCGCGCGGGAGACGCGCGGCGTCGAGCTCGCGCGCCGAGATCATCGTCGGGCGCTCGACCCCGGCGGTCGTGTAGCGGTCCACGTCGACGTCGACGAAGTGGTAGTACTGCCGCAGCGCCTGGATCTGCTGATACGAGTCGAGCAGCGGGCGGTAGTCCCACAGCCGGATCGACTGCGTGTCCGAGAGATCCCGCGCCGCGTCCGCCGCGGTCGGCGAATCGGCGACGTCGACAAGGGACTCGTCGATCTTGGCGAGGCCGTAGGCCTCCCGCGTCGCCGCGATGTTGCGCTCGAGGAACGGCCGCTCACGGTTCAGCTGATCGGGAGCCACCACGAACGTCTGCACGAGACCGGGGTAGACGCCGCCGACGAGGATCCCGGCCACGACCCAGAGCACGATCGAGCCGCCGAGCACCCAGAGCGTGCGCGCGAACGCGTTGGCGAGACACGCGAGTGCCGCGATGCCCACGAGTCCCGTGAGGATCGAAAGCGCGAGGAGTCGCGCGTTCACGCTCGTGTACGCCGCGCCGGTGAGCACGCCGTCTTCCCGGAAGAGGAGGTCGTAGCGGTCGAGGTAATAGCCGAAGGCGACAAGTGCGAGAAAGAACGCGCCGAGGATGGACAGATGCGCGCGCGCGGGACGCGCGAGCGCGAACGCCGTGCGCGCGGACACCGCGAGATCGGCACCCGCGAGCGGCGCCGTCGCGATGCCGACGATGCCCCGCAGCACGTAGATCCCGATCGCGCCTATCGCGATGAGGATCACCGCGGCGAGGAGCCAGCCGCGCGCGAACTCGATGACGGGCAGCGTGAAGAAGTAGAAGCCGATGTCCAGACCGAAGATCGGATCGGTCGCCCCGAACGGCACCGCGTTCTGCCAGCGCAGCAGGTCGTCCCACATCCCTCCGCCGGCGAGGCCGAAGAAGAACGCGGGGATGAGCAGGAGCGGGAGCAGCCGGAGCGTCGTCGCGAGCGGCCGCCGGCGGGGGGCGCTCGCGTCCACGACCACGCGCACCATCTGCGGCCGAAGCGCGAAGTACAGGTTCGGGATGGCGAGCACGAAGAACAGCAGGAAGAAGGTGACGAACGCCCAGAAGCCCGCGGTGTAGCGCCGCAGGTAGACGTCCTCGAAGCCGACGCTGCGGAACCAGAGCAGGTCGGTGAGAAAGCCGATGAGCGGTCCGAAGAAGAGCGGGAGCAGGAAGATCGCCGCCACGACGGCTGCGATGACGATCCCGGCGCGTGATGGTGGCCGCGAGCGTGGACCGCGCGGTCCGGGACGG